>JAQBTI010000020.1 GCA_027624995.1 Chloroflexota bacterium | reverse complement strand
TACTCACTGGTCTCTTTGTCACTTGCGTACTCCAGGTAGTCATCCACATCTCCAAAACCGAACGGCCTCAGCTCCAGCCGGTCGGTATTCAACAACATGTCCTCAAATCCGTAGTCCAAGTTCTATCTCCTTTCAACAAAAAGGCCACGAGCCGCAGTAGACTCATGGCCAACGATCCCACAAAAGACCGAGAGCCATGAGTGGCGCGACGCAAGCCGCCAGCTCATGGCTCTAGTTATTACTAGGTCATGTTGTCTGCGCGACGCCACGTAGCGATGCGGGCGAGCTTGGCCGTGCTTGAATTCGATCACAGGGGACATTACTCGCCTCCTTCCATCCAACTTGGCGGAACCTCGTTCACCTATTGTTTATCGACTCCGGGAATCATGTCAAGCTGAGAGCCCTTACGGTGTCGAAGGCCACAATACCCTCAGAGCGTCTTCTGAATCGGCTGCTTCTAGCCCTTCGTGAAGAAGTCGAAGCGCAGTGCCGCGCCGTCCACCGCCCGGTCCACGTCCTCGGCCAACATGTAGCCTTCCTCAACCAATGCCCGAGCGGCGGCCTCGACTCTCTCCAAGTAGTCCCATCTCGATCCGTACCGTTCTTCTATGGAAAGCCGAGGGTCTCCGGCCGACTCGCGATCTGCATGGGTCGCGGGGAACGGTAACGTCCAACCCGCCAAGCCACCTGTAATCCCAATATACAGCCCGGGGTTCCCGATGCTGGCGTCCCTGAGACTCCAGCCCGTATAGGTAGCTACTGGAACGGCGACGTCCGGCAGCCGGATACCGGCGACCTCGTTGCGGTCCTCATCGATGTCCGATACCAGGGCCGGGTACTCCTCTCCCACGATCGCGGGCAGAATCGTGGTCCGGCCGAGGTGTGCTTTCGGACCGTAGTCAAGACGAATCGCTCGCGTCGTCTGGGCCGGGACCCGGACTCCGGGCAGCTTGTCAAATTGCGCCAGGAGCGTCCGCGATTCCACGGCCGTACCTCGTGAAAGGCTGGGATGGCGACTGGGAGGCGCAGGTTCTCCACCTGAGACCCATCTGTCCAGATTAACGAGTGCCGCGCGATGCAGCGGGGAGTAGTCAACGCTGTTGAAAGGAAGCTGGCCCCGTACACCGTCGCCTTCCCTGACATCAATCAAGGGGAAGACCCCCGAGCCGTGCATCGTTCCCGCGAAGTGGTAGCGCCGGACTGAGTCCGACTCGGCAGCGTCGGTCATCGTCTCCAGATCGGAGTGTATGAGTGCTGCATCGCCTCGCCAGTACTCCGCCGATGAATTGGTGAACATGGTTTTCGGGACCATCCCACGCTCTTCCAGCCGGGCCAGCAGCGAGCCCGTGGTCCCGGTTACGGGGTCAGTCTGCTCCGTGTCGGTAAACGGAAACATCTCCGGGATGATGAAACACACGTCCTTTGAGGGCTGCCCGAACCGGAGGTTGAATTCCCCGCGCATTCCGCCTGCGACGTGTGCGATGACGCCGTCCAGAGCCTTACGTTCCTGTTCGTCCTCGTTGAGACCCAGGTGGAGCAGCTGCCGCAAAAAGCGGCCGCTCTGCGACGACCCATATGCGAAAACGTACTCGATGTCTTCCGCACACGGATTGCCGGCCTCGGCCGACGCGTATTTCAGGAACGAGACGATGTCTCGGACTGCGGCGAAGCCCAGTCCGGCCACGGCGCTCCCTACGGTCTCGTAAACGAGCTGATAGATTCTCCCGGGATCGAATCCGGATGGCATGTACACGTGGGTCGCCCCCGGCTGCTCCCAGGCGTCCTCGACGCGAACGAGGGAGAACTCGGTTCTGTCGATCGGCTCCGCTGGGCTGTTGGGGTGGTCTCGCACGGTCATCGAGGCGGCGGGGTCTTCGGGGTCCACCGGCTCATGGGGAATGTGAACCCGATCGGCCAGCAGGAAGAGCTGGGTCGGCTCGTTCGCCTGAAATTGGTGGAGAATTCTTCCCGTGAGGCGCCCGTCGGGGCTCATGGCCTCGGGGGCCCTCATGCCAATCAGGCCGGGAGTCGGAGGCACGTCGTACTGCCATCCGCAAAAAACTACCGTGTAGCCGTGGCGCATCAGGAATCCGTTCCCAGCCTCCAGTGGCGCGGCTGGGTCGGCGCCTCCAACTACACTATTAAAGCCCAGGACAGTCTTGCGGCCCCTGTTCACGACGTCGAACACGGCTCGGTGAGACCCACGGTCCGGGTCCACCGGGCGCAGCATCGCGAAGTCCGACGAAAACGTTACTTCGCCGTGCTCGTTTCGGGGAGCCAGCGCGACATCGGTAATGACCTCGTTTCGAGGACTCTGCGGATCGACCGCGAAGTTGGCCGTCCCTTCCGCCAATTCGTACGGTCCAACGTCCCCGAAAGACTCTCCACCAGCAAAAGGACTAACTCGATTTATATGGAGACCTGTTACAGACAAGGGAAGCTCCTGTGTTGGATTCCAGAGGAATAGCCTGGATGGTAACATGAGAACGGCGCCGAAAAAGGACCGTCTACCTCCGACGTGAGTCCGATCCGAAATCATGGCATGTGGGGGATGCTTCGTGACTACACAAGTGACTTACGATGTCACCGACTTCGCAACGGACGTACTGGAGAGGAGCTTCAGCGTTCCGGTCTTGGTGGACTTTTGGGCCGAGTGGTGCGGGCCCTGTAAGGTCCTCGGGCCGGTCCTGGAAAAGCTGGCCGGGCAGCACGAGGGTGAGTGGGCCCTGGCCAAGCTCGATACGGAGGCACATCCCCAAGTCGCAGCCCAGTACGCTATCCGCAGTATCCCCAATGTAAAGCTCTTTATGGACGGGAAGGTTACAAACGAGTTCGTAGGCGCGTTACCAGAGTCCAAGGTAGTCGAATGGCTCTCCAAAGCCATACCGAGCAAGTATCGGGCCCAGCTTGAAGGGGCCAGGGAGCTCTTGTCGCAAGACCGGGCGTCTCAGGCGCAGGAGATGTTGTTGCCCATAGTGGCGGCGGAGCCCGACAACCATGAGGCGCTCGTGTTGCTGGCCCGGGCAATGTTCAGTTCGGACTATGAACGAGCGACAAGGACTGTCGAACCGGTAAAACTAGGCTCAGGGCAGTTCGAGGCGGCCGAAGCTATCAGGACCCTCGCCAACGCCTTCACACACATCGCGGACCCGCAGTCGCTGCCCGAGGACCCCGTTAACGAGTTGTATCTGATCGCGATTCGCGCTGCTCGGTCCAACGATTTCGAGGCGGCTCTGGAGGGCTTCCTTGGAGTGATTCGCAAGAACCGCTATTACGACGACGACGGGTCGAGAAAAGCCTGTATCGCCATCTTCAATCTCTTGGGGAACGGCGATCCAGTCACGAAGAAGTACCGGCCGGCCCTCAGTAGCGCTCTTTACTGACTCCACTTCGGACCAGTTCCGGACCTCCGACCTTTGTTCCGGCCGGAATAAAGGGTCGCCTAGACCGAAACAGGGTCTCGAAAGAGCCGCCCAACGCCCGGTACAGTGGAGGGCGCGCCAGCCAATCGGAGTGTCTCCCACACCGTCGCCTGGAGAGCGGACACCACCGGCTTGCCGGTTCGCTCTTCCAGCGAGTCGATGATGGTCGACGTCTTCATACCCGTGCAGCTTATGAAGATACAATCGACATCCGGGCGGTCCACCAGGTGCACGACCAATTCCGCTATTTCGTCGGGCGGGATCTGCTCAATGCCCCTCAATCTGTTGAGCCCCCTCATCTGTGCCACGTCGAACCCGCTCCCTTCCAGAAACAGGCGAAGCCTCTCGTTGAGCTCGTCGACGTGTGGAGATAGCACAGACACGCTGCGGGCCCCGACTGCGCGTAACGCCTTGGCCGCGGCGGTAGAAGTCGTTGTCGTGGGCAGACCGGTTGCCGCAGCGATCCGATCGACTATCTCAATGTCGCCGCCGACGCCTCGAACGTAGCTCGCCGACGTGCAAGCGTAGCCCACGGCGTCTATCTCGGGCGCTCCGAAGGTCCCGGCCGCTTCCGCGATGTCCGGGCTGTCCGCCATTTCGAGCAGGCGTTCCAGGGTGATCGGGTCAGGGGATTCGGTCTCGGACTCGGCCGTCTGGACATACCGGACGGTGACGTCCGGGGGAAGAAACCGGTTCGTCTCCTCTACCTCGCTAGGTTCCCCCGGACCGGGCCACACAAATCCAATTGTATGCACGTCACAGACCCCCTTCTGCTTCGCGGGCGCCCACACAGTTACCTATCTGGGTCGCCATCCGGACCTTGGAAGCCCTTTTGATAGCGTCGGTGATCGTCTTCCCCATCCCCGCCGGAACGACCGGTGATCAGCGGGGTCTTCTAGTCAGTAGGCCGTTGCTTCGCGCCATTGGTGCCACTCACTTCGCGTTGTGATGTGGAGGATATTGGACACACCGGCGGTGCGGGACCGTCACGTCGGTACAGTTAGCCCGGCCAGCATCTCGTCTGTGATGTAGCGTCCCAATACAAATATCTTTCGGTCCGCGTACCAGAAGGTCCGCACGCCGTCCCGCTCGGTTAGGCTGGCGTACATCGACAACCAGTACATGCTGAATGGGTGGACCCCGATCTTCTGCGTGTCGGCGAATAGCAGTGGCTCACTGAACCAGACCGGTTGATGGGCGTCCAGACGGAACTCGCCGACGACCAGGAACTGCGGGCGCCTGCTGTTTAGGTCCAGCGGGCCCTTTCCGCCGTATCCGAAGCCGTCGTGGTTTTGCATGAACAGGAGGTAGCGTCCATCTTCCAGTCCGAACATCGGCGTCGGAGCGACGGGATTGAGCACCGGGTCGCCGCCGTCCTTGAACCGCAGTATCTCAGTCTGGCGCCAGGTGTGGCCGTCGTCATCGGACACCGTGTACCAGACCTGCCCGTTGGTCGTCCGCATCGCGGTGAATAGCCGTCCGTCCGGCAGCAGTACGATGCCGGGCTCCTGGCAGAACGAGTATCCCGCGGACTTATGTGGCTCGAACGATATCGGGACCTCGATCAGGTCCTCGTCATCGGGCAGCCAGGTCAGCTTCAGGTCCTTGGGATCTGGTCCGTCGTCGATGTTGTCGAAGCGAAGGAATTCCGACCTGCACTCCCCTATCCCCGGCGTCGCGCCCCTCTCCCGTGCATCGAGCTCCTGCCTGATATAGGGGTGTGTGACTCTGGTGATGGGCACAATGTGCCGCCCCTTGGCGTCCCTTACAGACTTCTGCCAGGTTATGCACGCCGGAGGGACTCCCGGGTCCGGGTGGTCCCACTTCGTGGAGCGATACGGAATCTCGAAGTCTCCACCGGACCAGGTGTAGCCGTCGTCATCCGAGTACTTGCACCTCAGGTTGGCGACACTGGGCATTCCGATCCCTATGGTCCTGTTGTAGAAGCAGTAGATGCGCCCCGTTTTACTGGTTATCGGAAAACCAAACTGGCTCGTGATTCCCGTTGCTCCTGGCTCGTGCAAGGGCGTTGGCGTCGTCCAGTTCACCCCGCCATCCTTGCTGCGGGAGTAGACAACGTTGAAGTCAACTCGGTTGGGCTTCATGGCCATCGTCCAGACCGCCAGCAGGTCGCCACCGGGTGTATAGTCAACCAGAACGTAGTCGGCAGCTTCCACGTAGTGAGGCGGTTCGGGT
This sequence comes from Chloroflexota bacterium, assembly GCA_027624995.1. Lineage (GTDB taxonomy): Bacteria > Chloroflexota > Dehalococcoidia > Lucifugimonadales > CATQGZ01 > CATQGZ01. Next base: position 9,819 of record JAQBTI010000020.1, on the reverse strand, counting down.
GGCAAGAAAACAGCGAGGTCCGGATTGGTCCGCCTCCAGTCGTTCGAGTAGGACTTCTGTGTCGTGATCGCAGCCAGCGCTTGGGCCTCCTTTTACGAACCGGGAAGTGGAGTCAATAAGGCGGGCATTGTACCAGAAAAGACCTGATCTACCCTTGGATCATCCTAAAACTTCCGTTGTGCCGGCGACCGCGGCTGTCACGCTCACAGCCGTCCTGATTCACCGTATGAAGACCTCGCAATAACATGGTTTCTTCGCGACAGCCCGACTGGACCCACATCGGCTACACGGTCCGCATGACGGTCCTCGGCGCAGCGGTCGGGGCGGCGGCTATCCTGGCCAACTCGCTCTCCAGTACCCCGGTGGCCGGAGAGCCGGACGAGGCGCGGGCGCTATGGAGGGTATTGATGGTGGCGGGTGGCGCCCTCAGCGGAGCGCTCATTACGGCGCCTATCATCCATAGACTGTACCCGGACCGCCCGCCGCACGAACCGGACCAATTCCGCAAGACCTTCAGCCTGGCCGAGTGCGCCGGTCTGGGCCTCGGCTACGCCATCGTCTTTCCACCGTTGGCCGGCGGCATCGTTCTGCCCCTAGCCGCTCAGCTATTCGGCATACTGCAGGGTCTCCTGGGGGCTGGAGACATCTTCTACAGCCTGGTCGACACGATGTTCCTGGCACCCCTACGTGCCGTCATATCCCTTATATCACTGATGGTCACGACCGCTATGGCCGGGCTAGTGTTCGGCACGGGCCTCGCAATCCTTGACCGGCTGACCCCTTCCAAGGAGCCGAAGACTCCGGCGCGGACGGCCTGGGTTGCGGCCATCGTGCTGGCGTTGGGAGTCTTGATCGGAGCGAGCTTCGGCCCGACGTCAATCTTCGTGAGCTTCTCCGAGGTCTTCCGAGGCACTTATTAGACGCCTTCGATAACCTCAGTCGATCCGGAACTCCTCGAACTCCACTCGACCGTCTCGAATCAGGTCGCGAATGTGGCGCTGCCGCTCGGACAGCTTGCTCGAACCCGTCTTGAACTCCACCACGATGACCTTGTCGTCCTCGAACTGCACGCCGTCGATGGGCGAGCCGATGAACCGGAAACGCTGAGGGTCCCAGGGGTAGTCCGGAACGAACGGCATGAATTGCTCTGTCATCTGGCCGTACTTGGTGCTGAGACTCTGTTTGCTGGAGCGGGCTTCGCTCAGGCTACGGCGTGCCGATCGCCAAAGCCGGACAAACAGGCCAGCCACCAAGACGGAGACCGCCAGGGCCGCAAGCAGGCCCGCGTCGAGAGTGTCCAAAAGTTACCTCTCCCTTGGGTTAACCCATCCTCAGTGCTCCCCGGCAGAGGGAGCCCATCCTGTTAAGGAAAGGTCAGAAGGGATGGGGTTCGCCGTCCTACTTCACAAACATCTTGCGCTCTACCGTGCCAAAGGTGCGCGGACCGTCTTTAGTGACCACCGAGGTCTCGCTCACGGTGACCGCGAACTCGCCGAGCTTGCGCAGTGCCACCGGGTGGTGGAATACCATGCCGGGCCTGAGCACCGTCTGGACTCCCAGCTCTATCTTGCCGGTCCAGTCCGCCCAGGTCGGCGGGAACCCGAGGCCGACCCCGTAGCCGAAGTTACCGTGGGTGACCAACCCCGGTCCGGACTCGTCGATTGCCTGCCAGCCCGCCTCGGCCACTTCGTGGGCCGTTACGCCTGGCTTGATTGTCGAAAGCACGTTTCCCAGGGCCTTCAGACAGGCGTCCATGGTACGACTCACCTCGGCACTCGGCTCCCCGATGGAGACCGAGCGCATCATGGGCGACGTGTATCTGTGATAGCAGCCGCCCATCTCCAACAGAATGGGGTCACCCGCTCGAATCTCGTTGCGCTTGTAGGTCGAGTGCAAAATCCCGGATCGTCGGCCTGTGGTGGCCACGACACAATGACATAGGTAGTCGCTTCCCGCCGTAGCCATGGCGTGGTATGCAGCGGCAGCCACGTCGTTGTCGCGCTGTCCCTCTGCCGCGGCCCCGATGGCAGCCGTCATGCCTGCATCGGTGAATCGAGCGGCCTGTTGGATGTGCTCTATCTCCCTGGATGACTTGATAAACCTCACGGCATCGACTACGCCGGATGCGTCCACCAGTTCGGCGTCCGGAAGCGCGTCTCTGAGAGACGCGTATGCGGCGGCGGAAACGCCGAAACTCCGCATCTCGACTCCCACCCGGGCCTTTCCGAACCCCTTGGCCGACAGTTGCCCCGCCACGTAGCTCTCGAATCCGGTCCCAGGCGGATACGCCAATATATTGTCGAACGGCGAGTGCAGCAGAGCGCCGCCGACCTCTGGCCCGTGGACGATCAGGGATGGCTCGTCGTCTTTCGGAAGAATCACGGTCTCGCCGTTGTTCATCGCGAAGCTCTGGAACCCGGAGACGTAGGTAACGCTGGATGGATGCTGTACCAGCAGCACGTCCAGGCCATGCTCTCGCATGCCTTCTCTGATGCGGCGAACCCGGTCCGTGTATTCATCCTTAGGAAACGCGAGCTCCGGCGGAAGTCCGCCCAGCATGTCGTGGCTGACAGGCCCTCCAGCCAGGCTCGGGTGTACGTCTACGTGCATCACTAACCTCCTGCTCGATTGTCGGTCTTGCTGCTCGAGGCAAAAGTCTATCACGGAAACGCTGTCTACAGACTTGTCCGCATGTAGTAGACTTTGCGCCTCGATTTCGTTTGGCAAGAACAGACAGACCGTACTAAGAAACTGATCCAAATGACGAGAAGAGACATCGTTGATCGGCTTCGTGCTGGAGACGTGCTGGTGCACGACGGTGCCACTGGCACCGAACTCGAAGCCCGCGGCTTCGACTGCAACTCCGGCGCATGGTCTGCAACCGCGAATCTCGAAGCACCGGATGTATTACGCGCTATCCACGAAGACTATCTTAGAGCCGGTGCGGACATCATCACCGCGAACAACTACTGCACCGATCCGAGCTTCCTTGATCGCACTGGTAAGGGCGCGCAGTGGAGGGACTTTTCAAAAGCGGGACTCGAGATTGCACTGGCAGCGCGAGACTCGATCAATCCTGACGCGTATGTCGCGGGTGGCATATCTCCCATGGGAGTGCTCGGACAAGAGTTCACGGAGCGGGCCCGATTGCTCGCCGATGGCGGGGCCGACTTCATCCGCCGGGGCCACTGACCGGAGCTTTCTGTAAAAGTGTTCCGTTCCGTTCCATTCGGCCCCCTCTTAGCTATGGGACCAGGTATTCCCTGGAACCGACTGGGAAGGGTTTGGAACGGAATCGGAGCGCATATGGAACGCGTCAGGGACGGTACGTGGAACTCGCAGCTTCTTCATCTCAAACCAATAATAGCACAGGTGTTCGGTTGCATCAAGACAAGTGCGCGACGCGTGCTAGTTGCAAACCGCGCAGATATCCCTAATATGAAGCTATGGAACTGTCGCCGCCACAGCCGTTTCGCTTCCAAGACCAGCGTCAAGAGAGAATCTACGATCGCTTGCGTCTAGTAGGAGAAGGACCTGCAGGCTTCTTCCGGGACGCTTGCAGGATGATGAACTCCCCCAGCGAGTTGGAATCCACAACCCACCTCATAGGGCACCTCATGCGAGAAGTCGAGAGCGCCTTGCGAGACGTCCTCCTATCAGATGACATGACTGGAACTGACAGTCATCGCAGAGAAATCGAGGCTATCCTTGATGCCCTCGGCATACCAGAAGACCATGCTGTGTCACGGCTCTGGCTAGCCTTGCCTGGAGACAAAGGCCTGCACTCGATCGCCCATCGTGAAGCGCTCGCCGCGCCGCGACCGGTGGACGGGGAGTTCGTATCGCTTTGGGATTCTCTCCAATGGATTCTGGACTTCTTCCTTCAGAAGTTTGAAGAAACCTATCTTGAGTACCATGCGATCCTCGACGAGTTGCTGATCGCAGAACACCCCACGCGCAAAGAGGCCAATCGTCTTCGAGTGCACACACCTAATAACGTTGCCAGCCACAGCTACTTCTTTGACAAACTCACCTCACCCGAGTGGCTGGAGCCGCTGACAGAGGAAGGCTTTTTTCGCCGGCCATCGCAGCCAGAAAGAGACGGCGACTCGATTCGATTCGTCCCGTGGCCGCAAGCGAGGTACCTCGTCAGGATTGCGCGAGAAAAGCCGACGGCTGTCGCAGACGTGATACTGGCAGTCCCGCAGACAGAGAACGTCATTGTGCTTGCCGACCTCGCGGAAGCGGCTTGCGAGATGCCTGCTGAGGAGGCGGTTCGCCTAGTTGAGCGGGCGAAAGAGTGGGCGTCTGGGCCCTACGCTGGCCTAATGCTTCTCCACGAGCGGATTGGTAGACTCGTTGCTCACCTTGCCGAGGGTGGTTACGTCGCCGAAGCTCTTGATTTGGCAAGAGCCTGGCTGGCGTTGAAGCAGCAAGAGTCAGACGAAACGACAGAGCGTGGCCTCCGGCTACCTTCACGGCCGCGTGGGATTCTGAACGACTGGGACTACAAAGAGATTCTTCGCCTCAGGATGCCCGTACTCGTTCGATCGGGCGGCCTCAGTGCCCTAGTTTTGCTCTGTGACCTGCTAGACGAAGCCATCAGTGTGGAAAGGACTCAGGACAAGGAGGACAGGACCTCTGATCGAATCAGGGAGGATTACTCTCAGATTTGGCGACCGCACCTGGAATTGGCAGATCGACCCGGAAACGAAGATATCCAAGAATCTCTTGTCGGTGCTGCGCGAGATGCGTCGCTACAGATCGTCGGTGACGATTCAAACGCTGTCTCCGAAGTGGTCAAGACGCTTGAGTCACATGGTTGGGCCGTGTTCTGGCGGCTGTCCCTCGACGTTCTTCGCGAAGTCGCACCGGTGGGCAGCGACCTCGCGTGTGAACGCCTATGCGATGTTGACATCGCCGACGAGTATGGGGTTGAAGCCGAATACCTCGAACTTTTGAAGGCTGTGTTCCCTTCTCTCAAGGATGAATGTCGGGCTCAGATCTACGAGCTAATACGATCGGGGCCGGACACGGAATGTCTCAGGGAGCACGTAGACAAAGAGTGGTACATCCGGAGATGGCGCTGGAAGATGCTTGCAGCAATTAAGGCAGAACTTCCACCTGATTGGGACCGCGAGTGGAGTAGCCTGAGCGCAGAGTTCGGTGTCGAGCCCGAAATCCGTCGTGAAGGAGTCACTACCGGGTGGGTCGGCCCCGCGCAAGCTGTAGGCGTCGATCGCCTGAACGAGATGGCCCCAGATGAGATTGCTGCGCTCGCGGGTGCTTTCAAGGGTGGCGACGGCTTTGACCAGCCTTCGGAAGAAGATCTTGGTCGGGAGATCGGGCAGTCAGCCGCGTCAAGCCCTGAACGCTTCACAGCAGATCTTTGTGCCTTTGACGATGTCGATCTGACATACAAGGGGGGCCTCGTCCGCGGCTTCAGAGATGCCGCAGAAGCAGATCGACAGATCGACTGGAAGCCGGTCCTTGAGTTCTGCCAGCGAGTGCTTTCAACGGCTGGTTTACGAACCGAACCCGATGCGGCAGGTGCCCGCAGAGAAATCATAGACCTCCTGCACAGCGGGTTAGCTCCCAAAGGTGAAGAGATTCCGATCGATCAACGGGAGCTTGTCTGGTCTCTGCTCGCGCTTCTGCAAGACGATCCGGACCCGACCCAAGAGAGAGAGGATGAATATTCATGGGGTGGTCCGTACGGGAGAGCCATAAACACCAATCGCGGGCGGGCGATTGAAGCTGTGATCTACTTCGCAATATGGGTTTACCGGCGGACAAGAGCGGATTCCAAAAATGCCCAGCCGTTCAGCTTCGACAACGTACCAGGAATGCGCGAAGTGCTTGAACGCCACTTGGACGTCTCGGACGATGCATCGCTCGCGGTGCGCGGCGTATACGGCAAGTACCTGCCAACTCTGGCTGGCCTGGACCGGGAGTGGGTGACCGCGAATCTACATAGCCTATTCCCACATAAGGAGTCTGAAACGCATCTCAGGCGAGCGGTCTGGGAAGCATACGCCGTCTACGCTCGGATCGGCCTGTCGATGCTGGACCTACTGCGAGGCGAATATGAGAAATCAGTGAATCTGGTGGGATCGGGCAACATCGAAGCAAGCCGTAACCCCGACGTACTCCTTGGCCAGCACCTTCTCATCTTCTACTGGCATGGGAGAATCGACCTCGATGACCAATTGCTCGTCCAGTTTTTCGAGATTGCGTCTGACGACGTGCGCGCTGCGGTGACGGAGGATCTGGGTCAAGGCCTCAGGGGGGAACAGGACCCTATTGCAGATGAAGTCGGCGATCGTTTGAGACTCCTGTGGGAATGGAGGATCAAGACTGCGCAAAACAATTCGCCCAATGCACACAAGCAAGAAATGGCATCATTTGGAAGGACTTTCTCATCGGGTAAATTGGGCGACGCGTGGGCTCTCGAAAGACTGGAGGAAACCCTGAGTATTGCGGGAGAGGCCTTGATCGACCATCAGGTTGCCGAGCGTCTGGCGTCGCTTGCGCCGGAGTACCCCGAAACGTCGGTGGGCTGCTTGTCAATGATGATCGAAGGTGCGAGAGAAAATTGGCAGATTCATCACTGGGCAGCCGATATCGAAGCAATCTTGCGGGCAGCATTGGGCAGTGGCGACGAAGCGGCGATGAAGTCGGCGACGATTCTCATCAACAAATTGGTGCCACGTGGTTTCCCGCAGTACAGCGATCAACTGGGCACTGATGAGAAGCCATCGTAACAGTAGGTGTGACGGATCAATTCCAGGCTGGCAGAGGTCTTGAGCACTTCAGAACCAAACGGCACCTAGAGCTGAAGCATCACAGAAGCTTAGAGAGTAGAGTGCTTCATGTTGCAGCCTCTATTCGTCTAATGACAGAGAGGAGAGAGGAGCATAAGGCTCCACCATCGGTCGCCACTAGCTGAAGTCCGCGTCTCTATCCCCCTCGCCTGAGTACGCGGCCTGGGCGGGCCTGGGTGTGGACGCCGTTGTGGACGACTAGCTCGCCGGCGACGAGTACGTGGGGTACGCCAGCGGCGAGTTGGTGCGGGTCCTCGAAGGTCGCGCGATCGATGACGGTGTCCGGGTCGAAGATGGCCAGATCGGCCACCAGCCCCTCGACCACCCTACCGCGGTCCCGTAGCCGGAGCCTCTCGGCAGGCATGCTGGTCATTTTTCGGACCGCCATCTCCAGCGACATTAGCGACTGCTCGCGGACGTAGCGGCCCAGGATGCGCGGATACGTGCCGTAGAACCTCGGGTGCGGCTTGTCTTGGGCGTAGACCCCGGTCGGAGATACGGCGTTGCCGTCGGACCCGATCATCGCCAGATCGTGTGAGAGGAAGTAGCGGACGTCGCTCTCGACCCTATTGTGGAAGACCGCGCCTACCTGATTGCTCTCCTCATCGATCAGGTCCAGGTACGTTTCCAGCCCATCGGCCTCGCGCTCCTCGGCGATCTGCTCCACGTTCTTCCCGACCAGGTCCTGATTGGCCTCCGTCGCGACGGAGGCGATGACGGCACCATCCAGTTTCCACGGAAGGTCGCCGAAGTGCCCCTTCTTCATGTCGGCCAGCGTTCTCTCGCGACCTTCAGGAGTACGGATTCTCCGAAGCATCTCCTGCTCGCCGCCTTCCTGAACCCAGAACGGGAGGCTCTGCGCCAGTCCAGAACCGGCAGCCGTGTACGGGTAGACGTCGTACGTGGCGTCCAGGCCTTCCGACCTTGCCCGCTCGATCACGCCGACCATCTCCTCTCCGCTGCCGTAGGCCCGTGGATCGATGATGGCCATGTGGGAGAACTGCACAGGGACCCCGGCCCTCTGTCCGATCTCCATCGCCTCTTCGATCGCCCCAACGTGGTTGCCGCCCCATACCCGCGCATGGGTGACGTAGAAGGCTCCCTCGTAGGGCGCCATGGCCTCGGCCAGTGCCACGACCTCGTCGGTCTCGGCGTACATCGACGGTGCAGTGGTGAGACCGGTGGACATGCTGAAGGCGCCTTGCTCGATTGACTCGGCAACCAGTCGCCGCATCTCCCTGATCTCGTCAGGTGTGGGACGGCGGTTTTCGGTCAGCCGAACGGCCTTCCTTATGGACCCCTGGCCCACCTGCGGCGCTACATTGATGCTGATGCCGGTTGACTCCATGTGGTTGGCCCAGCCGTCGAGGTCGGTCCAGTCCCACTCGAACCGCTGGCGGGCAGACCGCCTGAGTGACTCGGGGCCGTCGGGACCGACCGGGTATGGCGAGTAACTACAGTTGCCGGTGACTTCGGTCGTGATGCCCTGGTGGGCCTTGCTGTCGCCGCCTTGGTCATCAAGCATCGACAGGTCCGAGTGGGTGTGCATGTCGATAAATCCCGGCGCCACGATAAGCCCGGTGGCATCGATCACACGCGTGGCATCAGCATTCTCGAGGCTGCCGATGGCCTCGATCTTGCCATTGGTAATACCCACGTCTGCTGCGTACCGGAGCCGACCGGTCCCGTCTATCACCGTTCCGTTCGCGATCAACGTGTCGAAACCCATGAGTACATCCTCTTTCAAATTGTTGTTCACCACGAGGCCCGTCTTAGGCGAGACGTCGGTACCACGCTCCTACGTCTCCAGTTGGATCCTGGGGTCGAGCAACACCAGCAGGATGTCCGAGAGCAAGGTGCCTATGACAGTCAGCACGCCCATCCAGAAGATCATGGCCGCACCGAGCAACATCGATCCGTCCGTAAACGCGTCCAGGATCACCGGCCCCAGAGTTGGAAGGCTCAGCACCACCGACACGACGATGCTTCCCGATAGCAGGAACGGAAGCAGGTAGCCCATCGTGCTGACGAAGGGGTTCAGTGCAAGTCGCACGGGGTACTTCAACACCAGCTTCCACTCGGGCACGCCTCTAGCCCGTGCGGCTGTTACATACGGCCTTCCCAGTTCGTCCAGTAGGTTGTTCCTCAGCACCCTGATTAGACTCGCCGTTCCGGCCGTTCCAAGCACCAGTGCCGGAATCCACAGGTGTTTCAGCAAATCGACTACCCGGGCGAAGCTCCACGACGCCTCCAAGTACTCGGGCGAGTAGAGGCCGCCGACGCTGATGCCAAACCATGACCAGCCCAACCACAGCAGCGCGAGAGCAAGCAGGAAGTCGGGTATCGCAAGACCGAGAAAGCCGACGAAGGTCACCGTATAGTCCCCGGACGTGTTGTGTCTGAGCGCCGAATAGATTCCGATGGGGAACGCCAACACCCATGTAAAGGCTATCGTTCCGAGCGCGAGCAGCACGGTGTTGAGGAGGCGGCCTCTGATGTACGTCGAGACCTGACCGCCGGAGTTGCAGTCTCCGCACAGAACCCTGCCGAAGTCCAGCCGCGCGACGTCCAATGCCCAATTCTTATAGCGCACGACCACTGGCTGGCTCACGTCATATTGGCGGCGGAGGACGTCGTTGATAGTCTGGTTCTGTACCGCGACGGCGCCGGACACGCCCCCACTGGAGCTCGCGCCGACTAGCTGGTCAAGATAGGAGTTGACGGCGTCGGTACGTGAAGGTTGGACAACGAGGAACGACGTTACCGAGATGGCCACAATCGTAAACGCGGCCATGATCGTCCGGCGGATGAGGAAAGGGATCATTGCGGCATCTTGGGACGTATCCCCTTTGGGGCGACGATGTTCTCCTTAGATGTTGCCCTTTTCGCCAGTAGGCGTCAACCCTATTGCAGCCCCCGCCTCGACGACAACTGTCGTTGTCAAGGGAAAAGGTCAGGGATTAGCGTTGAGCGATTATGTCAGTAACCTCATTTT
>JAQBTI010000019.1 GCA_027624995.1 Chloroflexota bacterium | reverse complement strand
TGGAACCCCCGTTCAATCGCCAATCGTTCCCCTCGTTCCGCCCGCGCATTATTCATGCTTTATGGTCACGACCTAACTACTAGCGGCCACAGTTATTGTTGTCGAAAACCTCCGCCCGGCAGAGCACGTCGACCTGGTGGTGGACGGGTCGAGATAAGAGGTCTCCCCTTCACCTGGCCGCGTCTAAGTGCGCATCTACCTTTGCGAGAAGGGCACGGATGTTGTCTTGACGTCCAGCCACTTTGGATTCCTTCGTCTGGCTAACGGCTGCGAACTGAGCGGCGCCGCCAAGCTACCTCCACTTTACAGCCCACCCCAGGCGGCGTCCGCTCCAGCGAGTTGTTAGGCCGCCTTGCTGATCTGCAATCCGATGTTGACCCAATTGCAGGATCAATCTCCACGGTTTCGAGCCTACTGGCATTCGCAGATAGACGCGTGTCAATCTGACATGGAAAATGGGTGTGTGGAGCTCATCGTGCAATCTTCCTCCAGACCCACACAAGGGCGATGGCGATCAGCCAATAGAAGAGAAGTAATACTGGCTTAATCAGGAGATCGCCGAGGGTTTTGGCATTCACGCCACGGCTCGCCATACCTATGAGGTCTGTGAATACGTGCAGTGCTGTGACGACGAGGGCAATTTGAAGACCCCTTTTCCGGACTGCAATTGGGCTCTCTACGACTTCGGATTGCGAGTTCGTCTCGGCCATCACACGCTATAAGGCCAGTGTGTCCAGGTTGTAGCCCTCTTTCCTCACCCGCAGGTCGATGTAGACCAGGGTGGAGCCGATAGAAACAATGGGGGCCACCAGGGCGCCAGCGACTACGAACGTAACTGTACCCAGAGCGGGGCTGGCGATCGTGACGATACCGGCCACAATGATGGCGGGTATCAGGACCGCAAATATCAGTAGAACGAATCCGATACCGATTCCGAACACTCGCCACCAACTTCCTCGCACCAGGTCGCGACTTCGTCGAAGGGCATCGACGGCGCTCAATCTCTCGAGAATGATCACATGCGGTGTAAAGAACCAGGCCACCACTAAGTAGAAAAACAGGGGGATGCCTACTATGACCAACATCAGGAGGACTGAGACGGCGAGGGCCAAAAAGATGAGGAGGCTGGCGACGAACAGACGGGCCAGAAAATTGAGCGCACGAGAATAGCAGACCGCTACGTCGGCGGATTGCCCGGTGATTACCCTGCAGGTACAGACGATACTAGCGCCCGCGGAAACAATGCCGAGCAGGATTGACAGTAGTGAGAGCAAGCCCTCGGCGAGGCCGTCTACGGCGAAGCTCAAGAGGTTCGGGAGCTCGGGAATGAACGCAATCGCGAAGAACGGCCCGACTGCCCGTCCGTACAAACTGAAAGTCTCGCTGATCAGCTCCCCGAAGTCGCGCACCGGGATGTCTGCTGGGCCGGTGTGCAGGAGAGGCCGGTAGGGACCTGCCTCGCGCGGCTCGTCATCGATGCTCTGAGGCGCGCCGCACGACGCGCAGAATCGTGCTTCGTCAGGGTTTTCGTGACCGCATCGGGTACAGAACATTAGCTGTGGGCGATCAGGTTACTGCTGTATCCGGCTGTCCAGGAAAAAGCGCAGGGCCCCTTCGTTCGCCGGGCCCTGGAGCTTCCTTGAGATGTGCCCGTCGTAGTCGATGAAGTAGGTCGTCGGCATTGCCGTAATCTGGTAGGTCCGAGCGATGTGGCCCGGGTCCAGTCCGAGAGGGTAGGTCACGCCGACCTTTTCGGCAAAGGCGCGGGCCTCTGAATCGGTATCCGACACCGCTACGCCGACGAAGACCACGCCTTTGTCGCGATACTCCCGGTAGATATCCTCGAACGAAGGCATTTCCGCCCGGCACGGAGGGCACCACGAGGCCCAGAAGTTGAGGACGACCAACTTGCCCTGAAGGTCGGATAGTTGCAGCTTCTCCCCGGTGAGCAGGTCCAGATGAAAGTCTCTGGCGGGCTCCTGGTCTCGGCTAGTCCTGATCGTGACTGGCGTCGGTCCCGGAGTCGCTGTCGCAGTGGGGGCTGGGGTCGGCCGCGGAGTGGGTTCGACCGTCGGAGAGACCTCGGGAGCGGTCGTTGAAATCGGCTGTTCGGTCGGAGCCGCCGCGGGCTCGGAGCCGCCGCAGGCCAAGGCCAGGACAGCCAAAGTCGCCAACCCGCCGACCAGCATCATCTTTATAGGCACGAACTTGCGACCTCACGCGGCTGCGATTATAACAGAGCCGTTTGGGGGCGCGGTTCGCGCGGAGTGTTCCAAAAGTTCGTTCTCCCCTCCGCGGGATGATGGGACTGTCGGAAGTCGACGCATGAGGTGTGTTCGAGGCCGTGTTACGTGCATCGACCGAGTCGCTCTCACCTCAATCCTCTCCCTCGGGGACGGGAGGCCTACCTAACTGGGCACGACCGGCAGGACGACGTGTGACGGGCGCCTACGGTCCAGGTGGACGGTGTTCCGCGCCGGAACCACGTGGGTGTGGCGTCCGACCGGCTCACCAGTGTTGGGGTTCACGTCGAACCGAGGGAAGTTGCTGCTCGAAACGTCCACCCGAATCCGATGTCCGGCCTTGAACAGGTTGCTAATGGGCGGCACAGCTATGCGGACACTGTAGACCTCTCTGGGCTCCATCATCTCCCCGCGCTCGTAGCCGTTCCGATACCGGGTGCGGATGATCGAGTCCGCGAGACCGAGGTGATACCCATCGGGATAGTCATCGCCGGGCGGGTATACGTCCAGCAACTTTGCCGTGAAGTCTGTGTCGACGGCCGAGGAGGAGATCCACAGTTCGACGTCGATGGGACCGGTCAACTCCACGTCCTCTGTCAGGGACTCGGTCTGGAACACCAGGACGTCAGGCCTGTCGGCCAGGAGCGGATACGGCGGCCGTGCACCGAAGATGTCCGGAGTCTCCTTCTGGTGCGCGCCGCCGTCCATAACGATGCTTTTCATGTAAGCCCTGGGGTCGATCACGGCCGTGTTTACACCCTCGGGCAGCCGGACGAGCTCCGAGAACCCGGTCACGGCGCCGGAGATGGTCGGTACCGGGTGATCCGGGTCATGAATCAGTGTGTGCGGAGCCTCGCCATCGACCGGCGGCTCAGTCGTCAGGCCTCCGTCGGTCCTCAGATGGTACTTGGTGAGAATTACCCTGGGCAGCGGCCACTCTTGCTCTTCCCGCCAGCGACCACCGTGGTTGAGGCGGCCCTCGGCGTTCCTTCGTCCGTCCCCACCGCCCATTACGAAGATGCGGACCGGTGGGTCGTCCTCGACACCGTTTGGGACGTCCTTCAACCATCTGTCGAACCACCGCAGACGCTGTTCGTTGAAGACGCCGTACCCGTGTGCAGCATCCGGGCCGAAGTCCACGTCGCCGGCCCAAGACTGACCGCTCCTTCTGCCGCCATGGTTCCAGGGACCCATGTCCAGACGTTGAGGCGACTTCTTCGTCGAGGCCCTGTTGGCGTACTGGTTGGTCGTGGCGACCGAAAAAGGGTCGTACCAGCCACCAGAGAATACGCCGGGAACGTCGGCAGCTCTGTCGAAATGGGCCCCGTGGTCGGCGGCCTCCTGGGCCCAGAAATCGTCGTACTCGCCGCGGTAGTAATAGTCGAAGAACGTCTGCTCCAGATTGGGAACGGCCCTGAGCGGCGTCTCTCCGGGCTTGAACGGCATGGACCCAAGCAGGCCGCGCAGGTCCTCCAGGCCCTCCATGATCTCGCGTTTGCCCTCGGGGTCGTCCTCGATTTCCTGGGCGTCGTGGGCGTGGAGGAATAACGCCCCGAACATGTGAAGGCCCATTGCGCCGCCCTCGCGGGACTGGTGAGCGAAGAAGCTCGTCGGCGCTACGTCGACCCAGACGGCGGTCAGGTGTGGTGGACTGTGCAACATCGCCACGTTCTGCGCGAGTCCGCCCTGTGAGCTACCGATCATGCCGACGCGGCCGTTGGACCACGGCCTGTCCGCGATCCACTCGACCGTGTCGTACCCGTCCTCGCCCTCGAAGGCGTTAAGGGTGTGGAAATACTGGCCATTGCCCTCGGACCTGTGCCGCCCTCGGACGTCCTGGATGGCGACCACGTAGCCACGAGGCGTAAAGAAGTTGGCCACGGGCTCGACCCAGAGTTGGGGCCATCTCTTGTCATAGGTCGTGCGGCCCAGAATCGTCGGGAGCCGCCCGGGGACCGGCTCGCCATCGGCTGCCGGCCTGTAGATGTCGGTCGCCAGCCGAACGCCGTCGCGCATGGGGACCATGACGTCCTGGGCGACCACGATGCCGTACTCTGCTTTCGAGTCGGACACCGGCTTCAGTGGATTGCGGCCGCTGGTGCGGCAGCGCGCTCGTTGACCAGCTTTCCCTTTCGGAAACGGTCCAGCCCGAAGGGCTCTATCAGGTCGGGCGTCTTACCGGTGGCGATCAGCTCGGCGATGCTGCGTCCGGCGACCGGTGCGGCCTTGAAGCCCCAGGTGCCCCATCCGGCGGTGATGAGGAAGCCATCAAGGCCGTCCACGCGGCCCATGACGGGCGCATAGTCCGGTGTCATGTCGCAGAGGCCCGCCCACTGGCGCAGTACCTTGGCGCGACCAAGGAATGGGAACATCTCAAGGGCGTGCCCCGCGAGCGACTCCAGGGTCTGAAGGGTCGAGCGTTGGCTGTAGGTCGGGTACGGGTCGACGCCGCCGCCTACGACCACCTCTCCTCGGTCGGTCTGGTAGACGTACACGTGGAGATTTGCCGAGGAGATCGACGTGCGCATGAAAGGCTTCAGCGGCTCCGTGACGAACGCCTGAAGGGGATGCGTTACGATGGGTAACTCCAGGTCCAACATCTTTGCGATTGTCGAACTCCAGCCTGCCGTCGCGCTAAGGACAGTGTCCGCCTCTATGCGGCCATCCGGCGTCTCCACACCGGTGACCCTGCCGTTCTCTTGAGTGATGGCGGTGACCTCTGTAAACGGGTGAATCTCCGCTCCCTGCCTTGCCGCGCCGCGACCGTAGCCCCACACGACGGCATCGTGACGCACCACACCGCCCGGAGGGTGATGGAGCGCGCCGATGATCGGCAGGGTCTTACCTTCCCTCAGGTCGATAGCGGGAACAAGCTCCTTGATCTCCTTCGGCCCGACCATACGGCTGTCTACGCCCAGGAGCTGGTTGATCTCCGCTCTCTGGCGCAGGCCGAAGATCGACGAGTCTGTGTGGCCCAGGTCAAGCCGGCCCAACTGGCTGAACATGATATTGAAGTCGAGTTCCTTCGCGAGTCCCTCGTAGAGCTTGAGGCTCTCGCGGAAGAACAGGACTCCCTGCGAGGTAAGGTAGTTGGCCCGGATGATGGCCGTCGTGCGGGCGCTCCCGCCGCCGCCAATGTACCCCTTGTCGAGCACCGCGACGTTGGTGACGCCAAGCTTGCCCAGGTAGTACGCCGTCGACAGACCGTGGACGCCGGCGCCGATAATCACGACGTCGTAGCGGTCCTTCAAGGGCCGCTTCTCCCACATGCGTTCCTTACGGAACAGTTGCAGCATTACTAAGATTCCTTACCGCAGAGAACGCGGAGGACGCTGAGAATCTGGGAATTTTCGGTGATCATTGGCCAGCCTAGCAAGGGCTTCCAGGCCAACTGGCGCGGCGTCGTATTCCAGTCCGGCGTCCAATAACGCTTCCCACATGTATTGGCCGAACTCTCGGCCGAAGTAGAGCCGGTAGCTCGGAACCTCGCCGATGTCGGCCCGCACGAAGGTCCCATGCACCTCGGCGACCGCGCTTTGTGCGCAGCTCAAGTTGGGAAAAGCCCCGGGCGATGTATTCAACTCCGATACGGCGCGCAACAGAAGGTACCCAGAAGGCCCGGTAATCGCCACGCCCGCTAGGGCCGATGTCACATCGATGGACTGAGTCGATGTGTCGGCATGGTCTGCCAATTTCGTAAGGACACCTTGGCGCTCGGCCGGCTCGGTGATGGCCATCATTTCGTCGGCCGCAAGTCGAGCGAGAATGACCGACGGACCGTCAGGACTCTCGACTAACGGGATCACCAGGGAATCGCCAATGCCGAGGGGCGTCTTCTGGCCGAAAGCTCTGCTAAGGAGGCCGTCCAGACCCACGCCCGACAGATTGATCTTGCCGTCCGGGCTGATGTCGAGAAGGCCGACGCTGTTTCGAAGCCGCTCCGTCTCCTCGTCCGCCGAGCCATAGTGGGCGGGCCGCCGCCAGCCGTCTTTCTCGGCCATCGTGGCCCCAAGCTCCACGTGCAGGTAGTGCATGGCGGTAAGAGCGACGGGCGTGACAGACGTGCTCACTCCTTCAACCTCTTTCCCTCAGAGTCATAAACGGGAGTGAGGCTTACCGTCGCCGGTACGTCGGCGCCTGCAATCCGGATGGAGATGTTTCGGCCCTCTTCGGCGAGCTCGACCGGTACCCACGCTAGTCCGAAGCCTTTGCCGATGGTCGGGCTCAGCCGGGCGCTGGTAACCTTCCCGATAGGTTGTCCCCGGTCAACGATGGGGTCGCCATCATCCGGCACAGTACCGTCCCTCATCCTGAAGCCGACGAGCTTGTTCGTCAGACCGCGGTCGCGGGCCGCTACCAGGCCGCCTCGACCGATGAAGTCCTCCTTCTCGAAACGGACGACCCACTCCATGTCGCTGTCCAGCGGCGTCGAAACGATGTCAGTGTCCTGGCCGACGATGATGTGGCCCTTTTCGAGCCTAAGGATGCGTTGAGCCTCGAGTCCGAACGGCGCAATCCCGAAGTCCCGGCCCGCGTCCATGAGGGCATCCCACATGTGCTCGCCAAACTCGCCCGGGAAGTGGACCTCCCAGCCCGTCTCGCCGACGAAGCCTATCCTGAGGAGGACCGACGGGACACCTGCCACCACACCCTCTTTCGACCTCATGTAGCGGAACCCATCCGTGCTCAGGTCGATGTCCGTGAGCTTGGACAGCGTCTCTCGGGCCTTCGGCCCGGCGACGTTGATCGCGGCGAAGCCAGAGGTAACGTTTGTCACATAGGCTTCGATGTCCGTCCCGGCCATCCACCACTTGAACCACTCCTCAATCGACTCCACGTTCCCGCTGGTCGTCGTGATAAAGTACCGATCGTCCGCGAGCCGCGTTACGGTCCCATCGTCCATGATCGTGCCGTTGTCGGCGCACAGGACTCCGTAGCGGATGCGGCCGTTCCTCAAGCCGGAGAAGTTGTGCGTATAGACCTTGTCCAGTAGGGCTGGAGAGTCCGGGCCCCGTACGTCAAGCTTACCCAGCGTGCTGACGTCGATGATGCCCACGCGCTCGCGTACCGAGATGGACTCGTCTTGCGGCGAGCCGTAGCTGAAAGGCCTTCGCCAGGGTCCCAGGTCGACCATCTTTGCGCCCAGATCGATGTGCTTGCGGTCCATGGGGGTGCGCTTGATGGGCAGGTGGACGCGTCCGGCCAGGGCCGACATTGGCACGGGCTGCAAGGGCGGCCGCGACGTGGTAGAGCCCACTTCTGAGAGTGACTTGCCCGTTGCCCGTGCACTGATGGCGGCGACTGCGGCGTGGCACATCTTGCCCTGGCAAGGGCCCATCGTCACGGTGCTGTAGCGTTTGAGAGTCTGTATGTCGTCAAACCCTTCGTCGATTGCCTGATCGATGTCGGCTGTGGATATGTCCTCGCAGAAGCAGACGAAACTCTTCTTGCCGGACAGGAAGGGCGCGGCCCGTTCAGGAGGTGACGAACCGGCCAGAGGCAACTCGCTTGATGAACCCGCTGCCAGCGTTCCAGCCTGCCTGCCCTGGTCGACCGCTTGAGCGAGGTTGCCAGCACCTGCCACCGAGCCCGCCGCGTACACGTTCTTGGGAATATCGAGCCCCCCGGACTGCCTGACCAGGGCGTCGGCGGGTTCGAGATTCCCGGACATGCAGATGATGTCGCAGGCCAGACGCTGTCGTTCGCCTATCGGGACGCCGCCTTCGAGTTTTTGAACAACGGCTGCCTTGACCTCTGCGCGACCTTCAGCCAGGGTGACGGCGTGAGATACCAGAGTGGGAATTTCGGCGGCCCTAACGGCGTCGGGTAGGGCGCCCCATGCGGGCTCCGGCCTTGTGTCGACCAACGCGGCGACGCGCACTCCCGCATTGTGCAGGTCCAGTGCCGCCGCATATCCTTCATTTGTCGCCGTTGCAACGACGGCCGTCTCGCCCGGCTTCACGCCGTAGAGACGGACGAGCCGCTGCGCGCCGCTGGACAGCATTACCCCGGGCCGGTCATTTCCGTCGAACACCAGGGGCTGCTCGATCGAGCCGGTGGCCATGACGATCCGCCCGGCGCGGCGTTTTACGAGTCGGTCCGTAGTCAGGACTCCCAGGAGATTGTCCTCATATAGTCCAAACGCCACGGAGTTGGAGAGGACAGTGATACCGGCCGATGACCTCACTTGCCGGACCAGTTCAGCGGCGACTTCGAATCCCGGGGACGGGTCGACGGACGGGACTACCGAATGGCTTGTCGTGTCAAAGCGCAGGTGACCGCCCAGGACCGGGGAGTCATCGATGAGTGTGACTGCCGCGCCGAGATTCGCCGAAAGGGCGGCCGATATCCCCGTCGCCCCGCCGCCGACAACGGCGACGTCTGTGTGGAGGTTCTGGTGGGCGTAGCCGGCCGGGTGCGCAGAGTCCACGTCAATCTTGCCCAGCCCCGCTACTCTTCTGATGATCGGTTGTGCCAGCCGCCAGAAGAGTTTGGGCCTGTGAAATGTTTTGTAGTAGAAACCCACCGGCATTAGTGGGCCGAACCTGTCCAGCACCGACAGAATGTCTCGGTCCAGGGACGGCCAGGCGTTCTGGGAGGTGACATTCATTCCGGGGCGGGCCGCCTCGGTGCACGACCGCACGTTGGGTACGCCATCCACGTTGACCAGGCAGTTCGGACACCTGCCTGCGACGCACAGCAGGCCCCTGGGCCGGTGGTACTTGAAGCTCCTGCTAAATGTCCTAACCCCGGCGGCGTAAAGGGCGGAAGCCACGGTGTCGCCCTCGAACGCCTGGACGGGCCTGCCTCCGAATGCGAACTCTATCGACGCGGAGCGGTCGATCAGCTGAGTGGGATGAGGGTCCAGCCGCGGAGCGGCCTTTAGCTTAGTCAATCCAGCGTCGACTGTTAATCTTAGACTCCGTCTCTACCCCAGCTTCTTCCGACCGGTGATCCCAAATCGTTCACCCCAGGTCGGGCCAGGCCGTCTCGCTTACTTCGTTCGTGATTGTGTTCCGCGCCGCAACGATCCACTTGCGGCAGCCAAACTTGTGGTACCACCATTCCTTCTGAGTACCTGCGGCGTTGCGCCGGTCGTAGAAGTAGCTCGTCCAGTCGTTACTCGACGAATCGGGCTTCGGACGCTGTGTCAGTTCGCCGCCGAACCGAAACTCGTAAACGCTCCGGTCGCCGCAGTTAGGACATGTCAGTAAGAAGGCCATTATTCACTTTCGGTCTGGCCGGGCATTCACAACGGACAAAGGAGAAGTCCAATGTTCCCGGAAACCTAAAACATCGTCAGATATCGGTCGATCTCCCACTGGGACACCTGGCGATGGTACTCCTTCCACTCGGACTCCTTGAGGTCGACGAACTCGTCGTATATGACGCCGAGCGCGCCCTGGACCACCTCGTCTTCCCGAAGTGCATCCAGCGATTCGGGAAGGCTCTGAGGCAGCATCCGGATACCTCGTCGAGCGATCTCATCCAGTCCAAGTTCGTACATGTTTGTGGGGTTGGGCTCGCCAGGATCGAGCCGCCTGGCGACGCCGTCCAGTCCCGCGGTAACGTAGGCCGCAAATGCCAGATATGGATTGCATGCAGCCGACATCGTCCGGTCTTCGAGGTGGCCTGGCCCGGCCGTGCGGATCATCTGGGTCCTGTTGTTGTCGCCGTACGAGACGAAGGCGGGAGTCCAAAGGAACCCCGACCTTGAGCCTGTCAGTGCCGACCCCACCTGGAGCCGCTTATAGCAGTTGACGGTCGGAGACATCACCGCGCACAGGGCCGGTGCGTGAGCGAAGATGCCGCCGATGAAGTGGTACGCCATCTCGGACAGACCCAGTCCCCTGGGGTCGTTCTCATCCAGGAAGACGTTCTCCCCGGTCGACGCATCGGCAACGTGGTAGTGGATGTGTCCGGCGCTGCCGGTGCGGTCGGTGAACGGCTTCGCCATGTGGGTCGCGATGGCCCCGTGCTTCTGTGCGAACTGGCTGCTCATCATCTTGAAGAACGTATAGCGGTCCGCCGTCGTCAACGCGTCCGAGTAGTGAAAGTTGATCTCGTACTGGCCGTTGGCGTCCTCGTGGTCGGACTGGTAGGTGTCCCAACCGACGTGCGCTATGCCGTCCATCATGTCCTGCAGATAGTCCATTGCATTGCACATGCCCTTGAAGTCGTAGCATGGCTTTTTCAGGTCATCGACCTTCTTGGGGTCCCAGACAGAGATCGAACCATCGTCGGCGCGAGTCACCAGGAAGTGCTCGGGCTCGATACCGACGTTGAACACGTAGCCCTGGTCCTTGACCTCGGACAGAACCCGCTTGAAGTTTTGCCTGGAGCAGAACATGTACGGCTCGTCGTCGACGAAAAGGTCAGAGGCGAACCGCGCAAGGCCGTCCCTCCAGGGGACCGGCGTGTAGGTGTCCAGGTCTACCCGAGCCAACATGTCGTGAGAGTGAGGCCCCTGACCCATGCCCATGACGGCCGCGCCGGCAAACCCCGCGCCCTCGTCGATCACGTCGTCCAGGTGCGATGCTGGAACCAGCTTTACCTTGGGCGAGCCGTTGATATCGACGAATTGAGCCAGCAGATACTCGACGCCGTCGTCCTTCATCCGCTGCCGGACTTCCTCTCGTGTGGCCATGTCCGTAGACTCCTCCGGGCTAAGGTGAAAACATGGGGTTGGCGTCGCTGAGGTAGTCTATGAGCGCATCGCGGCCCTGTCAACCGATTTGCATTTGAAATCGCGACAGAGGCTGCGGTCCCGGGGCCTTACCGCTCCCCCTGAGCTCGTCGAAGAGCAGTTACATAAGTTGGCGAAGTGACTTCTGGGTTGCCAGCAGGAAGGCGGCGGTCGCGAGCAGGACCGCTCCGAGCACTGTCAGCGTGGTCTGAGTGCCGTAGGCGTCAGCGGCAAGGCCGACCGGCAGTGCTGCGATCGCCGAAAGTCCAAACGACATCATGAAGACGCTCATCACCCGGCCCCGGTACTCCTCGTCCGCGTTCTCCATGCCCAGGGCCTGGCTCAGCGACCACATTCCGACGTTGCCGACTCCCAGGACCAACATGAAGGCCGTCGAAATCACGAAGGAGTGGGATGAGGCAACCACCAACAGAACGGTCGCCGTGGCGAAAGCCGCTCCTATGAACATCAGGCCGCGTCTCTGGTTCCCGATTGACGCGATGAAGAGTGCGCCCACCATGGAACCGGCGCCCGAAACGCCCAGCATCAGTCCGAATGAACCGGACTGTCGGTGGTAGACGTCGACTACCAGGGCTGGCATCAGCATTTGCAAGGGCGACGACAGCAATGTGATTACGATGTGGGACAGGAGCAGGACTCGAAGGACCCTGTTCCCGAGGATGTAGTTGAGACCGCCCCTCACGTCCGCCACCAGTCGGCGTGAGGGCCCCACGAGGCTGCTGTACACGCGCGGTAGAGACGTCGTGAAGGCAAAGGCCACGAGGGCCATAAAAGCCACCGTTACGTAGACCGCCTCCGGACCAGCGACCGCGTATATGATGCCGCCGCCGACGGGGGCGGCCAGAGACGATGCGCTTGCTCCGAGTCCGGCCAAGGCAATGGCGTTACCCATCTTCTCCTTTGGGACCATTGACGACACCAGCGCTTGCCGCGCGGGCGCCGCGAAGGACCATATGGCGCCCTGTGCTGCCCCTGCGGCAACGAGCAGCTGCCAGGAGATCAGGTTGAAGATGATTGACGCGCCGACGGCTAAGGAAAGGGAGACGAAGAGAAGTTGGGCTGCCTGCAGAATACGCTTTCGTTCGACCCGGTCGGCGATGACACCTCCCACCGGCGCCAGCACTAGCATCGACATGGCGCCGCCCGTCTGGACGAGGGCCAGTACCTTTGCCGAGCCGGTCAACTGGTATGCGAGGAAGCTCTGAGCGATGCCCATCATCTGGCCGATGGCCATCATGAGCAGGATGGCCAGCCATAGGCGCCGAAACTCAGGTACTTCGAGCGAAATGAAGGTGCGCCGCAGTACGGACGTACGCACCGGCCGCACCGACTGCCGTGTTTCGGCCTCGCTCCGGGCTATCAGGTCTGAGGAGGAATCGGAGGGGGTTGTGCTACCGGCCTTCGGGATTTCTGAATCGGGCGGCACCACTCGTGAATCACGGTTCATGAAACAATCCTCGCACACACGGGACGAACAGTTCCACCATCTTGTGGGACAGTTAACGGGACCTGCGCCTATAATTGCCCTTAGACACAGGGAAGCAGAGGAGCGGCGCAAAATGCTTGACCCGATTATCGAATCGATCACGGAACAGATTGAGTGCGAGACGGCCGCGCTCTGCGTCAACGACCGCGTGGTTGGGGCATCCGTAGGCATCGTCCGCGACCAGGAACTGGTGTGGAACCGGGGCTTCGGTTTCGCCGACTTGGAGTCGGGGAGGCCTCCTGACCTGCACACGGTCTTCAGGATTGCATCGGTTACCAAGACGTTCACGGCCACAGCTCTTTTTCAGCTCCGCGACGAGGGAAAGCTGAGTCTCGATGATCCATTGCTTACATATGTTCCCGAGTTCGCTAACGCCAAAGCGAGAGGAGGCTCGGTGGAAGGCGTGACGCTCCGGCGTTTGCTGTGCCACCACTCAGGTCTCATGGCTGAGGCTCCGGGCGACGAGCCCTTCTGGTCTACGATGGCCATACCCAGCATCAAGGAGATCATCGCGGCGACCTCTCGCATCGAGATTGTCATAGAACAGGACGCCGCCTTCAAGTACTCCAATGTCGGCTTTGCCCTACTCGGCGAGGTCGTGACCCGCGTGGCGGGCCGGCGTTACGAAGATTACGTGATGGAGGAGGTACTGAGGCCTCTGGGCATGACTTCGACAGTCTTCGAACTTGACGGCGACCTTGGCGGGCGGATGGCAACCGGCTACATGGCCACCCCGTATGAAGATTCCGCCACAGTCGTGCCGGACGTCAACCTGGCTGGCTACGCCTCGGCCGGGCAGCTCTACTCAACTGTCGACGACCTGGCGAAGTGGGTGTCTTTCCAGTTCAGTGCCGGTGCGGCGGAACGAGACGGGAAGCAGGTACTCAGGGGCCAGTCTATCAAGGAGATGCAACGGCCCAGGGTCATGGGGCCAAATTGGGAGTCAGGCTACGGCCTGCCCTGGATCGCCAGACGCGTTGCGGGCCGCGTAATCGTCGGCCACCCCGGGTTCACCTACGGGTTTCGGGCCGACGTTAGCTTCGACGTGGAGAGGCGCCTGGGAGTGATCGCCCTGCTCAATACAGTGCCTGACATGCCTTCGGTCACCGACGCTATTCTCCAGCGCGTATTCGAGGCCGAGGATCGCCGAGCGGCCCCGACCGTCTTTGAAAAGCCTGCTCCGACTCCGGAGGGTCAGAGGGACTTCCTGGGCCTGTACGTCGACGGACTGGGCCTGACCTTGCGGACGGAGTATCGCGACGCCTGCTTGAGGATTGTCCTCGCGGAAGGCAATGCCCTGGGGTTTGCTCCCGGGAGGCTGCAGCCCACCGGTGATGCGGACGTATTCGTCGCGCAGGAAGGACGTTGGATAGGGGAGCGAGTTATCTTCAAACGGTCCGACGCCGGGGCCGTCAATGCCCTGGACCTCGGCCCTTTCCGCTTCCGGAAGATGGTCAGGGCAGGAGACTAGCGACACCAGTCTGCCGTGCGTTTAATGTCATTCCGAAGGAGCGCAGCGACTGAGGAATCTAAGGCCGCTGCCTTCAGATAGAGTTGTCTTATAGCAACAACTTTAGATTCCGAGCCCTCCCGGAAGGGCTCGGAATGACACTCTCCAAGAGATACGACCTCTCAAACCGCCAGCCGGTGACTACCGATAGGAATAACAAGAGGGAGCCCCAGTCCAAAACAGGCGTCCGTCGGACTGCGCACTGCCGCAGTCCGATGGTTCCGAATACTTCGTTGACCCCGCTCAAGAACGTTGCTAGACTGCCGACTGGGCCAAGATTGACGCGGCTGGCACAGGCCAACAACCAGGAGTAATACACATGACATCAGACAGAATCCGCGGCGTAATGGTGCCGATTCTCACGCCCTTTACGCCGGACGAGAAGGTCGACTTCGGCTCGCTAAGTCGGCTGGTTGACTACCTGTTGGACAACGGTGTGCACGGAATCTGGGCCGCCGGTACGACAGGCGAGTTCTCGGCGCTGGAGGACGAACAGCGCCTGGCCGCCATCGAGGCAGTCGTCGACCGGGTCGCCGGACGAGCCCCCATCATCGCTAACGTCTCGGCGACGAGCACCGAAGCCGCCGTCAAGATGGGGCTTGCGCTGAAGGGAATCGCCGTCGACGGGATAGCGGCCACTCCGCCCTACTACTTCCCCTGCGCCCAGGATGAACTGCTTGCCCACTTCCGGTACATCAAAGACCGCGTGGGGCTTCCACTGTGGATCTACAACATCCCGGTTACAGTCAAGACCTCGGTGGATCCCGCAACGACGGCGCAGCTTGCCGAAGAGGGAACGGTGGCGGGCATTAAGGACAGCTCAGGGACGGGAGAGCTGCACGCCCAATTGGTGATGCTCTGCGAACAGCGCGGCATAGATCTCTACAGGTTCCTGGGCTCGACCTTCCGCGTCAGCACCGCGAGCGCCGTCGGGGCTCACGGCGTGATCCCCAACATCGCCAACCTGGTCCCGGCCATCACGTCGGCTTCCTGGGAAGCGGGTGAGGCCGGCGATATCGAAAAGGCCCGCGAGTTCGATGCGAAGCTCGTCGTGGCCCTCAAGGTCCAGAAGCTGGCCAAGGGCGGGGGGCCCAACGCGGCGGTGCTCTCCGGCGTGAAGTCTGCCCTGGTGGCTCTTGGGGTCATAGACCACGACCACGTTAGCCGTCCGCTGCGTCCCCTCACTGACGACGAGAAGAGCCACATCCCAGCGATCCTCAAGGAGCTGGGGCTATCCGCTAGCGTAGGGGTGTCATGAAGCTCCTTGTCGTGACAGGTGGGCAGCATCCCTACGAGGAGAGCACCCCGGTCCTGGATAGGTTTCTCGCCGAGGACGGCCATGAAGTAGATGTCGTAGACGATACAGACATCCTGGCTGCTGACGGCCTGTCGGACTACGACGTGCTTGTTTTCAACACCCTCCGGCGTGCGGAAACAACCCTTACGGTATCCGAGCGAACCGGAATGGCTAGATACATCGGCGGAGGCAAGGGTTTCGTCTGCATCCACATTTCCGGAGCACTGCCTGAAGCCTGGCCCGAATACCACGATGTGACCGGGGGCGGCTGGATCATGGGGCAG
>JAQBTI010000018.1 GCA_027624995.1 Chloroflexota bacterium | reverse complement strand
GTTGGGGTTTAGGGGGAGACCAGGCCCCAGACCCTATACCCCAACCCCTGACCTCCGGCCCGCTCCGAAGGAGCTAGATTGGCACAGGCGAAGTGGACTGTACAGGTCGACTGGAACGGCGACGGTGACTTCTCGGACGCCAACGAGGATGTCACGTCGGACGTGTTGGGGCTGACGCTAGAGCACTTCCGCGATCTGTCGACGGGTCACGTCGAGGCGGCACGGCTGGAGTTGGAGCTCCGGAACGACGATCACAGGTACAGCCCGCCCAACGGGAGCTCGCCGCTCAGCGGAGACCTGAAGCCGGGGCGCGGCGTATGGGTCCGGGCGGCGTATCCGTACGATGGCTTCAGTGACACGGCGGGGACACAGCTTGCCGTCCACACCCCGGACTACGACTCGGGCTTCGCCTGGACGGAGAACATCCGCAACTTCGACATCGCGGCCGGCGGCACCGGCGCCCAGACCGACAGCTCGCAGGGGAGCGGCGACTGCGTGGCGACGATGGACTTCGGGGACTCCGACGTCTCGTTCGGTTGCGACTTCAGCCGGGGGACCGATGTGTCGGACCACGGAGGGTTATGCGTTCGTTATCTGAACTCGACCAACTACATGTACGCGCGCGTGACCGGAACGGCGATCGAACTGCGCAAGGTGGACGCGGGTGCCGACAGCCAGGTGGCCACTGCTGCCCACACCTGGGGCACGAGCACCCAGAAGTTCCTGCAGGTCGTGCTCCACGGGAACTCGATTCGCGTCTTCGTGGACGACAAGGAGGTCCTGGATACCTCGACTTCGTTCAACAACACGGCTACGAAGCACGGGCTGTTCTGCGACGACGAGGCCGACCATACGTGGAAGCAGTTCGGCGGCTGGGTCTCTTTGTTCCACGGGGCGGTGGACTCGATCCATCCCCGGCCGCGCAAGGGGGCGCAATACTGCTACCTGCGAGCTCTGGACGAGATGGAGCGTCTGACGAGCGTCACGCTGTACACGTATGCCACCTCGGCCTTTGGACAGACGTCCGACGAGATCATGGAGCACATGCTGGACTACGCGGACGTGGACGCCGATCGGCGCCAGATGGACACGGGCGTCGAGCTGGTCCCTGAGCTGTGGAGCCCGCCAATCTGGGGCGTCCAGGCGACCGATGAGATCTACCGCTTGCAGGAAGAGGAGGACGGACTCGCCTACGTGGATGGGCATGGCTATTGGCGGCTGGAAGGCCGCTCCCACCGGACCTCGGCGCCGCATACGACTTCCCGAGCCACGCTCAAGGACACAGACGACGGCTCCAACTCCTACTTCTCCGAGCTGGTCTGGGACGACGGCACGGAGAACGTCGAGAACACGGTGTTCATGAGGATAAGGTCCGCCGTCAATCAGGGAGCGCAGACCGTCTGGACTCTCGAGGAGAAGCCTTCGTTTTCGGCCAACGAGACAAGGGAATTCCTGGCCGAGAGCAAGGCCTACGACGTGGTGGTCGGGCAGCTCACGCCCGCGGAGAACACGGACTACGACGCCAACACTCAACAGGACGGCGGCGGCGCCGACATCTCCAGCCAGCTTACGGTCACGCATCCGAACACGGCCGACTTCAACGGCAAGGGAACGTTGATTCGCGTGAAGTTCGGGGCCACGGCCGGGTACCTCACGCTGCTGAAGCTGAGGACTCTGAACGCCTTCACGTTCGAGGACCCGGTGCTTTTCCTGGCGGAGGACGCGACCAGCCAGAGCGCCTACGGCCGCCGTATCCGAAGCATCGAGTCCAGGTGGACGCGTGAGACCGCGGTCGCCCAGACGACGATTGACAACCGACTCGCCCGCAAGAAGGACCCGAAGACGGTGTTGTCGTTAGAGGCGCCCAATGGGTCGAAGGCCAACCTGATGCTGGCACTACACCGGCGTCTGTCGGACCGGGTCACGGTCAGCTACAGCGACATGGGGATCAGCGAGGATTTTTTCATAGAGGGGCGCAGGATTGTGGTGGGCGAGGGATGGACGAGCGTCGCCACGGAGTTTCTGCTGCAGGGGGTGTAAGAGCACGCCCCTGTCGACCGCGCCGGGGGCCAAGGGGATAGGTTCCCGCCTCGGCGGGAATGACAAGTCGATCAGCCGCGAGCGTGGAAGGGGACCTACTTAGCCAATGGAAATAGACTTGACGCCGTTCCTGAATGCTGGGATTCCGGGTGTGCTGCTGCTCTGGTTCATGTTCCGTCTGGAGCGACTTCTCAGCCGCTTCGATAAGACGGTGCAGCTTCTGGCTCGGGCCGTGATCAGGTTGCTGGAACGAGAGCATCCGGACATGGCGTCCGGGCTCAGCAAGTCTTTATCCCACTCCAATGGCGAGGAGGACTAGTGCTGAGCCCAGCACCGGACGTGATGACCTAGAAACTAGTCGTCGAATTCCAGGGTCCATACGGTGTCGCCTGCCTCGAACGACTTCTTGTGCCATTTGCCCCTGGAATCTTATTCGATTAGCCGATACGAGACTTTCTCGTCGGGCGGTAGGTGGACTACATCGCCGGACACGAACACTCCGACCTTGGAAATCTCGACCGCGACGCCCTCGACGAGCTCCTCGCCGTCGTCATCTACGAGCCTGATGGTGGATCGTCGCGAACTCCATACGCCAGTCCAGGTCGCCCGCCTCGAAGGTCGTCTTTTGCCACGGGCCCTTAATCTCGCCGCTTATCAGGCGGTACGACACCTTTTCCCCGGGCGGAAGGTGCACGACGTCGCCAGAGCCGAACACGCCGATCTTGGAGATTTCAACTTTGTGCGGGTCGCCCAGCACCTCGTCGCCGTTGTACAGCGTCACCGCGATGGTCGCGAACTCGAGGCCCCAGATGGTTTCGCCGGGCTCAAACGTCGTCTTTTGCCACGGGCCCTTGATCTCGCCGCTTATCAGGCGGTAGGAGACCTTTTCACCAGGTGGCAGATGGAACACGTCACCGGAGTTGAAAATCCCGACCTTGGAGACTTCGACCGCGTGGGGGTCCGCCGTTCAAGTGAGGCCTGTCCACTCAGTATCCCCGAGTTTCCGGGGAAGTTCTAGGGCCTCGTAACCAACAAGAAGAGCGTTTGCTGAAGAGCCGCCCTGGTCAAGGGCGTTTCCAACGAAATATGGTGGTAGTAAGATAGACTCCACGGGCATACTAACAGCGCGAGACCACCGACCCGAGCGGTGAATATATCCGGCTGGAGGCATCAGCATGGAGCGAGGTGACGATCCGACCTTTCTGCGTATCAGGGGAGGTCCCGACCACGGTACGACCATGGGTCTGTCCGAAGGGCCTGTCGTGATCGGGCGCGGGCCGGATAACGATATCGACATCGATGAAGAAACGGTCTCTCGTCGACATGCGTTGATCGTTCCTTCCTCTCGCGGCCGCCATGTGCTTCGCGACCTCAGTTCGTCCAACGGGACCTTCGTGAACCGGGACAGGCTGGGACACCAGGAACGGATACTCCGCCATGGCGACAGAATACGTGTGGCCGGAAGCGGCGTAACGTTCATTTTCCAGGACGAAGGCAGCGAGACCGTGGTGATGCATCCGGGTCGTGCCGAAGCCGACTCCGGAGCCGACGACGAGCCGGGAGTCGAACAGGATGCACGCCTAGAGATGGACGAGGATGAGATCAAACTACTCGAGCTCCTCGAATCCAGGACTTTCACCGCCGTAAGCAAGGAAGAGATCGCTGAATACCTGTGGCCGGAGTACCCGGTGAAGGGCCTCCGCGCCGCCCGCGCCATGACAAAGGCCATAGAGCGCCTCAGAGAGCATCTTGGGGACGACCCGCGAGACCCAAGGCGGCTCATCACCGCGGGCGACTACGGTTTCCTGCTCGTGGAGGGCAAGCGACCGCCAGACCGTTAGGGCTTGGTGCTGGTGGCGGCGCTCGTAGTCGTGGTGGCGCCCGAGAGGCTGGGGTCCACGGCGCCTGGAGCCGCTGCCGGGCTCGGCGTACCGTCGCTGTCGTCGTGGCCCTCGATGCACTCCGCCGTTACCTTTTGTTTCTCCTCAGCGGTCAAGTCGTTGCCGAGGGTCTGGCGTCCCAGTACCTTGACGATGCACTGAAGGGTCTGGAGGTCCAGCCTGACCCCTTCGTCCGTCCTGCCTGCGTTGTTCGCGTCGTCGCGTCCTTCGACGCACTCGGCGTTGAACTTCCTCTTTTCATCCTCGGTCAGGTCGTTTCCGGCGGTGCGTCGGCCGACGACCTTCACCAGACACTCGAGCGTCCTCAGGTCCAAGCGCAGCCTTGCACTGGAGCCTTCGTCGGTGCGCTCGATGCACTCGGCATTGACCTTGCGCTTTTCATCCTCGTTGAGGTCGTCGCCCTCCGTCCGGCGCTGCAAGACCCTGACCATGCATTCCAGGATGGTCTGGTCGATCACTCTCGCGGGACGGTCCGCCTGCTCGCCGACGTTGTCGTCCGAGAAGCACTCTGCTTTGATCTTCTGTCTCTCCTCGTCGGTCGCGTCCTGGTCGTTGGCAGGGATGCGTCCCAGCACTCTCGTGACACAGCGGAGCACCTGGCCGTCGACCTGTCTGTCGAACACGGTCAGACGGACGACGGAGGCGGACCGGCCGGCCGCGCCTCGCTTGATCCGGAGCGCGGTCTTGTGGTCCTTGAAGGTGGCCGCGAAGGAGATAACGTCGCCTTCGGCGGGCAGATCGACCTCCACCACGCCGTGGTCGTCCGTTTCGCCGACGGCCTCTCCGTTGACGAACACGATGGCGCCGGCGACGGGCCGCTGCTTCAGCGCCACCTCGACAATCACCGGCCCGCCTTCAATTTCGGGCCGCTTCAGATGGATGGCGAGCGGTTGGGCCGCCACCGTCCAGGCGCCTTCCGACTCACGATCGTGGGCGTCTCGGACGGCTGCCAGGTCTACGGTCTCGTCGCTTGCGTGAATCTCCACGGCCTCCCGCCCCCGGGCGAAGCTGGCCTTCACTCTCGACGCCAGCCTAAGGTCCGTTAAAGAGCCGACGGGCTCGCCGCCGACGGTGATGTTGGTGGATTCGACCACCTTCAGCTTCAAGACCCGGCGCGACTCAGTGAAGATCGTGACTGTCCTCTCGATAAGGTCGATTCCTCCGATGATCCCTGCCACGGTCCCTTCAGTCGCCTCGTCCTGCGAGACATTTGCCTGATCCGGTCGCACGGTCAGGAAGGCCGATGGCTCCGCCTTGCTCTTCGCATGGGCCTCAATAGCAGCTCCGGTGAGTGGATCGTATTGGACCTGGACCAGGTTGTCGCTCAGGATGTCCTCCAGGGTCGCGGTCTCTCCGTTGACCTCTACGTCGGTCAAGTCACCCACGACGACGGTAAGTTGACCTCCATCGGAAAGCTCGATTGTGAGTATGCCCGAGGCGACGTCGATGCCCGCTGGGATTCCACGAGCCCTTGCCGCGCGGTCTCCCGGCGCATCGTCATGAGACTCGATCGTGACGGCGCGTCCGTCGGTCTTGTCGACGACGACGACGACCCGTTTGCCCACCTTTATGGCTGTAACGCCAACGCGTCTGCCGGCGACGATCACCTTGGCCTCGCCCGCCAACTTCACGGTGTGCTCCTGGCCGTCCGGGGTCGTCCCCGTGATCGTTCCGGCCTCGCGGTCCACACTGGTCACCTGGACGTTCAGCTCGGCCCGCCTCTCGAGTACCGCCTTGCGGAGCACCAGAAGCCTGGAGTCGTAGGTTACGTGGAGAACCGTCCCGACTTCGACCTGTCCGAACTCCGTCCGATCGTCTCCAACGTGCAGGTCCGCCTGCTCGGGGACGGATAGGGTCAGCAATGCGCCCCCTTCGAGAGCCAGTGTGACCGTCCTCGCTTCCCTGTCGATCTGCTCGATCCGGGCCTTCGCATGTACATCTGTAACGACGTCGATTGCCTGTGCATTGCCTTCTGGACCGAAGCGAACGTCGACCCGGTCCCCGACTTGCAGGTCTTCAAGAGTCGCTTCGTCATCGCCAATCGTAACTTTCGTATCGTCAACTACGGCAGCGGCGACTATCGCATCGCTACGCGTGCGAACCGACACGACTCCCGCCGCGACGTCAACACCGTCGACCAGGCCGATCAGCCGGCGGTGATTCAGAATCTTGTTTTCTTCTTCTGCCGGCTTTCCGACAGATTCGAGGGCGGTCCTGAACCCCTTTTTGAGGTTCTCGAGCGCCTGCTCGAGTGCGGGTCTGGCTTCGGTCGGAAGCTTCACCAGCACCTCAGCGAACCTCTCCATCTGCTGTACGATGCTGCGCTCTAGGCGGGCCTTGAGGTCTTCCAGCTTTTGCCGCTCAGGGCTGGAGTCGCCCTCGCGGTCGAGCTTCTGCTTCTTCTCCGTCACGTGGCCGTCAAGACGCTCGACGATCGCCCTGACCGTCTTGACTGCGCTGGCGCGGAAACGCCTGTCCTCCAGACGCCGGCCAACGAACGTCACGACCTGGCCCGCCAGCTCTTCGGTGGGTTCGAAGTCGAGCTCGATGATGAACTCGTCTCCAGACTCGTTCTCAGCGATAACGGTCGTGCCGGAGACGTGGATTACCGTCACGGTTATGTGGGCTTCGACCGCCTTTGCACGGACCGGCGATATCTTCACGGCCCACCACTCGTCCTCCCTCATCTCAGCGAGGGCGGCGATCCGACTACCGACCTCGAACAGGTCCGTCAGGTCCACACCGCTTGCAGTCGTAGATGGGTCGTCATTCGCGGCACCCTGGATAATCTGTGGGTCCGCTGTGTCGATCCTGATTCGAAGCGTTTCGCCGTCTTTCAGCAGTACCTCGATTGCGTCGATTTCTACCGAAGTGACCTCACCGAAGAATCCCATGCGCTCGGCCTCCTGGGCTGAGGCACCGCCTGGGCTGAAGGTGAAGATCAGTGCCGCGAGCGCCAGGAGAGCCGCGCCGCGTGCAAGAGTGTTTTTTCTCACGAGAATCCCCTTCACTGTCCTTGCTTGGGGCTATATATAAGAGTGCGGACCGCCTCCGCGCTGTCTCCGTCGAAGTCACTGGCGACGATCTCGATGAAGTTGATCCCCTCTACGAGGTCTACGTCGGCGGAGAAGGCGCCGTCCGCGTCCACTTCAACAGACTGGCCGTTGATACTGACTACAGCATCGGGAGTCGTCTCTCCTATAACCGTTAGAGACGGCGCATCGACAGTAGCCTCGTCCTCAGGCGAGGTCACCTTTAGGACCAGTGGTTCCGGCGTCACCACTGGTGCGGGCGCTACCGTCGCGGTAGCCTCCGGTGTGGCCGTCGGCCGGGGCGTGGGTGTCTGGGCCGGGGGCCTCGGCGTCGCCGACGGTGGCGGCGGTGGCGTCGGCGTGGCCGGGACCGGCGCGGGAGGCGCAGTGGTGGCCGTCGCTTCGGGCGGCCGCGTCGGCTGGGGCGAAGGGGGTGGCGGCGCAGTAGGCGTCGGCACAGGGGCCTGGGTCGGCTTGGGCTCCTGTTCCGCCGGCACTTCGGTGGCGACGGGCGAGGGATCCTGCGTCGTGGACGGCCCCGTCCCGAGGGAACCGCAGGCAGCCAGCAACAAGACCAGTCCGAATAGGGTCAATATCGCCAGTAGTTTCTTCATTTGTGCAGACTCCGGCGGCCCAGTTTTAGCCCCAAAACGGGCTCGCGAGGACCAAACGGCACTCGCGTTCAGCGTCCATGATCTACTAAATCATAGCTGACAACCTGACAGCCTGGTGACAGAAGTCTGACAGTTTCCTGACGGGAAGAATCAGGGCATATTGAGCCGTGAGTGTGATTTCCAGGGACTTTCGGGCTGGGCTTGTCCGGTTCGAGTCACGGAATGTACAGTAGGAAACACCAATGAATCGGAGGTTTATATTCAGATGGATCTGGGAAACATAAAGGCCGGTCAGACCGGGCAGCGAGTGACCAAGGTGACGAAAGAGATGAGCATCAATAGGATGGGGCGCGAAGGTGCTGACGTGCTCTCTACACCAGGGCTCCTAGAACTCATGGAGTGGGCGTGCATAGAGGCTACCGATGCTTACCTGCCGGAGGGCTATACGACGGTTGGATACGCTGTCGACGGCTTCAGGCACGTGGCTCCGACCCCGGTTGGGAACAGCGTTACGGTAAAGGTGGAGCTGACGGAGGTGGACCGCAACCGGCTTACGTACTCGATACAGGCGTTCGAGGGTGACAAGAGCATCGGCGTCGCGACCCACAAGCGCGCGGTCGTGTCTACTGCGGAGTAGGGGGAGCCTACGTGGACGGCGGGCGGTGAGATTCGCGGGTTGAGGAGTTATCAACGGCTTTAGACCCCTCGCTGCGCTCGGGGTGACATGTTTGTCGGGGGTTACGTGTTTGTCCGAGGTGGCATGTTTGTCCGGGGTGACGTGTTTGTCCGGGGTGGCATGTTTGTCTTTCCGAGCGCAGCGAGGAATCTAAAACCGTAGCGGGCTGAAGTCGTGGGACAATACTACGTCTACATGCTGACCAATCAGCGGCGGACTCTGTACACAGGCCTCACTAACGACCTTGTCAGACGGGTCTACGAGCACAGAAGGAAGGTCGTCGATGGCTTTACCAGGAAGTACAACGTCACTTGGCTCGTGCACTACGAAGTCACCGACGACATCCTGTCTGCGCGCGACAGAGAGAAGCAGATCAAGAGTTGGCGGCGCGGCAAGAAGGTCGCTCTGATCGAATCGGCGAATCCGAAATGGAGGGACCTGGCGGCGGAGTGGTTCGAGGAGCCATCAGCGGCTTTAGACCCCTCGCTGCGCTCGGGGTGACATGTTTGTCGGGGTGACGTGTTTGTCGGGGGGTGACGTGTTTGTCGGTAGGTGACGTGTTTTGTCGGGGGTGACGGGTTGGTCCACAGGTGGCATGCTTGGGAGGGTGACATGTTGGTCGGTGTGACATGATGGCGCCGATGGATTTCCCGCCACCCGCCTACGCGGGCGCAGGCTTCGCGGGAAAGACTGTCCGAGAGGAGGGAAAAACGGTCCGGGGGAGCAAGTTGGGCGGTGAATTTTGGCGCTGCCGCTCGCAAACGTTGTCCTGCAAATAGAGGTCTGATATACTCGGAGCCGAATTCCCAAGCGCAAAGCGAAAGGGCTCTTCCGAGCCTGTATCACCACGTTGCTGGGCCTTGGAGGAGGTCGTCGAGGAGTTTTCCAGTTTGTGACGACCTCCGCATTTATACACCCTCGTCGTTGGGTTGCCAAAGGAGGTGGCCGATTTGAAATGGATTGATTACGCCAGTGCAAGCTCGGTACAGGAAGCAGTTGACCTGCTTAAAGGTGGTGGGGCCCGCCCACTAGCCGGGGGCACGGATCTCATCGTCAACTTGAGAATCCGTAGGCTCGATCCCGACACAGTGGTCGACGTCAAGGGCATCCCGGAACTGAATGAGGTCTCTTATGACGCGTCCAAAGGCCTAACGCTCGGGGCCGCCGTCCCCTGCTACAAGATCTACAACAACAAGGCCGTCGCCAAGGCATACCCAGGGCTGATTGACGTGGCCTCGCTAATCGGCGGCACGCAGATCCAGGGCCGCGCCTCCATAGGCGGCAACCTGACCAATGCAGCGCCCAGCGG
The DNA here is from genome assembly GCA_027624995.1 of Chloroflexota bacterium. Taxonomy (GTDB): domain Bacteria; phylum Chloroflexota; class Dehalococcoidia; order Lucifugimonadales; family CATQGZ01; genus CATQGZ01. Next base: position 6,483 of record JAQBTI010000018.1, on the reverse strand, counting down.
GGACTCGATTCCCGTCCTGATCGCCCTCGGGGCGATCGCCAACATAGCCGGCCCCAATGGGACGAGGCAGGTCGCCGTAGAGGACTTTTGCACCGGTCCCGGCAAGACCGTGCTCAAGCAAGGCGAGCTTCTGGTCTCGCTCAGCATCCCCGCACCTGTGAAGGGTTCCGGCGCGCAATACATGCGCTTCATTCCCAGGAACGAGATGGACATAGCGGTCGCGGGAGTTGGCGTATCTGTCGTACTCGAGAACGGGACCTTCAAGTCCGCCCGTATCTCCCTGGCGTCCGTCGCCCCGACCCCTCTATTCGTCAAGGCAGCCGGCGACGCCCTCGTCGGCAAGCCGGTCAACGACGCTAGCATCGCGGTTGCCGCCGGCATCGCAAGAGACGCGGCCAAGCCGATCACGGACATGCGCGGCACCATCGAGTACAGGAAGCACCTGTGCGAAGTGCTGACACGACGAGGACTCAACGTCGCAATCGAAAGAGCCAAGGAGAACAAGTAGATGCCGTCGAAGACTCACGTACAGACAACCATCAACGGCGAACAGGTCGACTTCCTATGCGAGCCCCGGCAGAGCCTCTTGGAGGTCCTGCGTGACGTGATAGGCCTGACCGGGTCCAAAGAGGGATGCAACGACGGTAACTGCGGCGCTTGCACCGTGGTGTTCGACGGCAGGATCGTTACGTCTTGTCTGGTCTTGGGCGTCGAGGCCGCGGGCAAGGAGATTGGCACGATCGAGGGCGTCGCTTCGGGCAGCACGCTGCACCCTGTGCAGGCGGCCTTCCTCGAGGGCGCGGCCCTCCAGTGCGGCATCTGCACGCCGGGATTCATCGTGGCGTCCAAGGCCCTCCTGGAGCAGAACCCCAACCCGACAGAGCACGAGATCCGCTTCTGGCTCGCCAACAACCTCTGCCGATGCACGGGCTACGACAAGATCGTTCGCGCCGTGCAGGATGCCGCCGTCAGGATGCAGGAGGCATAGACATGGCCACGACCGAGTATGCGCGAAACGTCGTCCTGTCATCGAAGGAGTACGACGTTGTCGGCACGCGACCGGTGCGCCCGGACGGCGCCGACAAGGTGACAGGTCGCGCCCTCTACGGCGCGGACTTCAACGCGTCAGGGCTGCTCCACGGCAAGGTGCTGCGGAGCCCTCACGCTCACGCCCGGATCAAGTCCATCGACACCAGCAAGGCCGAGGCCCATGCGGGCGTTCTGGCTGTGGTTACGAACAAGGACCTTCCAAGTGGCGTGGACGGAGGCGTCCGAGACCTCCAACGCAACGTCTTGGCCGCCGACAAGGCCCTATACAGGGGTCACGCGGTAGCCGCAGTAGCCGCAACCAGTCCACATGAGGCCGAGGAGGCGATTGCGCTCATCGAGGTCGACTACGAGGTCCTTCCCGCTGTCCTTACGGTCCAGGAGGCGATGGCCGAGGGCGCCTCAATCCTCCACGACGACCTCAGGACTGATGAGGGTGGCGTAAAAGGGGACAAGCCTACGAATGTAGCCGAACACTTCCGGCATGACCTGGGCGACATCGAAAAGGGCTTCGCGGAGTCGGACGTCATTGTCGAGCGCGAGTTCAACACGGCTACGGTCCATCAGGGTTACATCGAACCCCAGGTCGCGAGCGCCCTTTGGAACACCGACGGTCGCGTCCACGTATGGTGCAGCACTCAGGGCGCCTTCCCGGTTCGCGACGAGGTTTCGAGGGTGTTGGGTATCTCCGAGTCCCGCGTAAGGGTGACTCCGATGGAGATCGGCGGCGGATTCGGGGGTAAGATACCTTCCTACATCGAACCGGTTTGCGCCGTGCTTTCAAAGAAGGCGGGCCGGCCGGTGAAGATCGTAATGACCCGCCGGGAGGTTTTCGAGGGTACCGGCCCGACGTCGGGCTCCCACATCAAGATCAAAGTCGGCGCCGACAACCAGGGCAACATCAAGGCCGCACACGCCTACCTGGCATACGAGGCCGGCGGGTTCAAAGGATCACCGGTCGGCGCGGCATCGCAGTGTGTTTTCGCGGCATATGCCATCCCCAACCAGGCCATCGACGGCCACGACGTGGTGGTCAATAAGCCCAAGACACAGGCCTATCGTGCGCCAGGAGCGACCAACGCTGCCTTCGCCATGGAGACGGTCGTCAGCGAGCTAGCCGAGAAATTGGGAATCGACCCCATTGACATCAGGTTGAGGAACGTCCCCAAAGAGGGGACGCGGAGGGCGCACGGCCCAGCGTTCCCACGGATAGGCTGTGAAGAGGTCCTCCAGGCGATGAAGGACCACCCCCACTATAGCGCTCCCCTAGACGGCCCCAACCAGGGCCGCGGAGTCTCCATCGGCTACTGGTTCAACGTCGGATTCAAGTCCGCATGTACCATCAGCGTGAACCCGGACGGCACGATCAGTCTGATCGAGGGGTCCACGGACATCGGCGGCTCGCGTGCGTCCATTTCCATGCAAGCGGCCGAGGTGCTGGGCATTAGGGCCGAGGACGTCCACCCGACCGTGGTCGACACCGACTCCGTGGGCTACACCGACGTAACTGGCGGAAGCCGCACCACCTACGCCACGGGCTGGGCAGCGTACAATGCAGCCGAGGATGTTAAGAAGCAGATGATCGAGAGGGCCGCCCTGATCTGGGACGTCGACGCCGACTCCCTTGAAATGGTGAAGGGCGTCACGAGGTCCAAGACCGACAGCGAGCTCAAGATGACCTTCAAGGAGTTGGCCGCCGAACTCAACAACACGGGCGGAACGATTATCGGAAGCGGATCGCTGGATGCCGGCGGCTTGGGCACCGGCGGCGGCTCCTTCGCGGGCAATATCGTGGACGTCGAGGTCGACCCGGAGACGGGCAAGGTGTCGATTCTACGCTTCACCGCCGTGCAGGACGCCGGTAAGGCGATCCATCCGAGCTACGTAGAGGGGCAGATGCAGGGTGGGAGCGTACAGGGTATCGGATGGGCGCTCAACGAAGAGTATTACATGAGCGATGACGGAACGATGACGAACTCCAGCCTGCTCGACTACCGGATGCCGACCAGCCTGGACCTACCGATGATCGACACGGTGATCGTGGAGGTGCCGAGCCCATCGCACCCATTTGGAGTCCGGGGAGTCGGCGAGGCCAACATCGTCCCGCCGCCGGCCGCCGTCGCCCACGCGATCCACAACGCCACGGGCGTTTGGATGGACAGGCTGCCGATGAATCCCGCAGCCGTTATGAAAGCTAACTGGTCGAAGTAAGCGCTAGCAAGCCTGGGAGGCAGAAGTACATGGCAATAAAAGACTACGAGCCGAACATGGTTCTCGCCACGAAGAAGTTCGATGTGGTTGGAACGCGGCCGGTCCGCCACGACGGCACCGATAAGGTGACCGGGCGGGCCCAGTACGGCGCCGACTTCACGGCGACTGGACTGATCTACGGGGCAATCCTGCGGAGCCCGCACGCTCACGCTCGGATTAAGTCGATCGACACGAGTAAGGCGAAGTCCGCCGCAGGCATCCTGGCGGTCGTCACGGCTAAAGACTTTCCGAAACTAACCGCCTCCCGCGACGAGTACGTTCAGCTAGGAGAGTTGAATACTCGGCTGGGGTATCTGCGGGACAACATCCTGGCTGACGACAAGGTCCTGTATAAGGGCCAGCCTGTCGCGGCCGTCGCCGCGGCTAACGCCCACGTTGCCCATGAGGCTCTCTCGCTCATAAAGGTCGAGTACGAGGTGCTGCCTTCGGTTCTGACCGCCCCAGAGGCCATGAAGGGCAACGCGGCCATCCTCCACGACCACCTGAAGACCGAGGAGCTCGGTGAGCAGACGGACAAGGTGAGCAACGTAGCCCAGCATTTCCAGCACGTCCTTGGAGACCTTGAGAAGGGGCTCGCAGACGCTGAAGTCGTGATCGAGCGGGAGTTCAACACGGCCACGGTACACCAGGGCTACATTGAGCCCCACAACGCCACGGCTTTCTGGAACAAGGACGGCAAGGTCACGATCTGGTGCAGCACCCAGGGCCCGTTCGAGGTCAGGGACGCTTCCGCGGCCTCGCTGGGCCTCGACATCGCCAGTATCAAGCTCGTGCCGATGGAGATCGGCGGGGGTTTCGGCGGGAAATTCGAGCCCTTTGGGGCGCCAGTCGCCGCGATGCTCTCCAAGATAACAGGCAAGCCGGTGAAGATCGTCATGACTCGGGCCGAGGACCTTCAGGGCACCGGGCCGACGCCGGGCAGCAACATGAAGGTCAAGATGGGCGTGACAAAGAACGGCAAGTTCACGGCCGCGCAGGCACACCTGGCCTTCGAAGCTGGAGCGTTCCCCGGCTCTCCCGTGGGTGCGGCCGCAATGACCGTGTTCGCCGTTTACGATATTCCGAACGTGGTGGTTGACGGCTACGACGTCGTTGTCAACAAGCCAAAGTCAGGCGCCTACAGAGCACCGGGCGCCACTCAGGCTGCCTTCGCGGTGGAAACTGTCGTTGACGAAATCGCCGAGAAATTGGGAATAGATCCGATCGAGCTTCGGCTGATGAACGCAGCCAAGGAAGGCACCCGCCGGGCGGACGGCCCGGTAAACCCGAGGATCGGCTGCGTCGAGGTCATGGAGGCCATGCGGGACCACCCCCACTACAAGGCCCCCCTTGAGGGGAAGAACAAGGGGCGCGGAGTAGCGGTGGGGTTCTGGATCAACGGCGCCGGCGAATCAGCGCTCACGCTCAGGGTGAACTCCGACGGTAGCGTAACGCTCAGCGAGGGGTCGGCCGACATCGGAGGGACCCGTACATCTGTCGCGATGCAGGCTGCCGAGGTCCTCGGCGTCCCAGCGGAGTCCATCAGCCCTCAGGTCGTCGATACCGACTCGGTCGGCTACACGTCGGGCACAGGCGGTAGCAGCGTCACCTTCAAGGCCGGCTGGGCCGCCTATGAAGCAGCGAACGACGTGAAGGCTCAGTTGATCGAGCGGGCGTCCAAGATATGGGAAGTCGACGCAGGAACGCTCGAGTACGGCAAGGGCGAGATCAAGTCCAAGTCCGACCCCGAGCTGAAGTTGACCTTCAAGGAGTTGGCCGGCCAACTCAACTCGACGGGCGGACCCGTGGTGGGGTCGAGCAATCTGATGCCGCCGGCGATCGGCGGCGCCTACGCCGGCTGTATAGTCGACGTCGAGGTTGACCCGGACACGGGCAAGACCACCATTGAGCGCTTTACCATGGTCCAGGACGCCGGCAAGGCGATCCATCCCAGCTACGTCGAGGGGCAGCTGCAGGGAGGCAGCGTCCAGGGCATCGGCTGGGCACTCAATGAAGAGTACTACATGAGCGACGAGGGCGGCATGATGAACTCCAGCCTGCTGGACTACCGGATTCCTGTCAGCCTCGACGTGCCCATGATCGACACGGTAATCGTCGAAGTCGCCAGCCCGACTCATCCCTTCGGTGTCCGTGGAGTGGGCGAGGTAAACCTCGTTCCGCCCCCTGCCGCAATCGCCAACGGCATCTACAGGGCTCTTGGCGTCCGCATGGAAGTGCTGCCCATGAAGCCGGCCTCTGTCATGGAGGCCGTCTGGAAGAAGTAGTGGACTGATGGCCACCGTGCACATACCGTCCTTGATGCAGAAGATGACCGATGGCAAGCAGACGGTCGAGGTCGAGGGGTCGACCGTCCGCCGGATCATCGACAACCTGGACGAAGCCTACCCCGGCATGAAGGAACGGCTGGTGGCCGACAACAAGGTCAAGCCGAACATCTCCGTCGCGGTGGACGGGGTCGTGACTTCCATGGGGATGCTGGAGAAGGTTCGAGAAGAGAGCGAGGTCTTCTTCCTGCCGGCGATCGGAGGCGGGGCCGGGTAGTTATCGGGGACAAGTAAGTGATGCAAAGGGCCGCGGCTGGTTTGCCAGCCGCGGCTCTTTCTTGTTTGTGTGTGTCACCCCCTGTGGTGGCGAAGGCTCCGGCTGGGCCTATAGGTCGCGGCGAAGGGACCCCACAGCCCTACCAGATTCTCCACTACGTTCAGAATGACCGTGCGTTAGCGAGGGTGAGTTCCGACCCTTAAGGGCAGACCCTAGGGTCTGCCGGGCGGGGAGGTGGGGGTGACAGACCCACGAAAACGCCCTCACCCCTTCGACAAGCTCAGGGCAGGCTCTAGCCCTCTCCCAGAGGGGGCTTTGCACCAAAAGTCGAAATGCATGGCGGTGGTTCGACAAGCTCACCACGAACGTAGATTCAAGTTCACCGTTCGCCCTGAGCAGCGTTATGTCCGACAACCGGACCGAATCGAGGCAAGTAACTTGACCAGTTACTTGATAGCCTGTCGAAGGGCAATTCAGGTTACGCGGCACTCTTGGTGCAAAGCCCCCAGAGGGAGAAGGGATTTGCCGGGGCCGCCATCGACGCTAGCCGGGATACAGGTGGCAGACGACCTTGTGTCCGGGGGTTGGCTCGGTCCTCACTGGCTCATCCGTGTCGCAGGGCTC
>JAQBTI010000422.1 GCA_027624995.1 Chloroflexota bacterium | reverse complement strand
CCCCAAAGCTGAAGGGGAGCAGAATGGAACAGGACGGAACGCCCCAACAGAAAATCGACGATCGGGCCTTAACTCTTGGACCCTGCCAGTCGGCCTCGTAAGACGGGGCTGACTAGCACGGACCAACTACTCGGTTAGCGCCTTCCGTCATTCTGAGGGAGCGGAGCGACGAAGAATCTGGCGGGCGGCCCTGCCTACCTAAGCTGCGGTCGGTTGCGCCCCCAACCCCAGATTCTTCGCTACCGCTCAGAATGACACTTCGATCTATTTCGTCTGTGTACCTGAATGCTCCCTTTGACGTCTGGCATGTCGCCCCTCCTTTCAAATCTAACTGGCCCGGTGACACCCTCTATGTACTCTCGGCGACTTAGTATCGGATAGCTAGGCGCACAAAGCTGTGCTATCTTTCTTGGAGAGGATTCCATTTGATTCGCTCTCGAAAACTCTGGCTAGGGCTGGGGATCACCATCCTCCTGCTCGGCCTGTTTCTCACGACCGCCGGCCTTGGACGAATGCTGGAAGCACTCGGGGACGCGAACTACTTCTACGTCATACCCGCAGTAGGCCTTTACTTAGTCTCCGTCCTGTTCCGGACCCTCAGATGGCAGATGCTGATGCGTCACATGCGGCCCGTGAGCGTGAAGCGGCTTTATCCCGTAGTCGTGGTCGGGTACATGGCCAACAACCTGCTGCCTCTGAGATTGGGCGAGCTCGTCCGCAGCTACTACGTCAGCGAGCGCGAGGGCATCAGCAAGACGTCCGCCCTGGCGACCATCTTCGTGGAGCGGGTGTTGGACGCGATAGTACTCCTCCTGTTCATCGCGGTAATTGCGCTCTTCGTACCGTTGTCGGGCCTTGCAGAGGCCTTCGAGGACTGGTCGGGAATTCCCGCGCCACTGCTGGTGGTGGGCTTCGGCGCGCCGTTTGTGTTGGCGATGGCCGTTCTGCTGCTCTTCGCCGCATACCCTGAGAGAACGAAGGAAGGGGCCACGCTGCTGACCAAGCCGCTTCCGGATCGGCTGCGGGCGCCCCTTCGAGGCCTAGTTGACCTGTTTCTTGAAGGGCTTATGCCACTTCGCAGCGCGAGGACGTTAGCCCTGCTGCTGGCCGTCAGCGCCCCCGTCTGGCTCTTTGAGGCCGGGCTATTCTTCCTGATCGGATATTCATTTGGCCTGGATGTAGCTTACGACAACGTTGGCGACATGGCCGTCGCAATGGTGCTGGTCACGGCCATAGCAAACATCGGCAGCTCGGTGCCGGCGGCGCCTGGAGGCGTCGGTCTATTTGAGCTGGTTTCTCGAGAGACGCTTGTCCTCCTCCCTATGGCTGATGTGGCCAGGCCCGTGGCCGCCGCTTTCTCCACTGTCGCGCATGCAGCCCTGCTCCTGCCCATGATCGCGCTGGGTCAAGTCTTCCTATGGACGGAGCATCTCTCCTTACGCCGCCTCTCGCGGGCCGGCGCGTCCGGGTCGAACGGACCCGCTGAAAGGGCCGAAGTCTCCCATTCACAAGGTCTGACACCGGCGGCCGCGTCGTCGGATGGTAACAAGCTCGAATGAAGGTCGGCATCATCGGCGCCGGAGCGGCCGGTCTGGCTGCCGCCTACGAGCTGACGAAGAAGGGTCACTCCGTCGCCGTCTACGAGCGCTCCCCTTTCGTCGGTGGCCAGGCCTCCACCTTCGACGTAGGCGGCGCCCCGCTGGAGCGCGGCTATCACCACCTGTTTACAAGTGACACCGACATGGTCGACCTCGTTCACGAAATCGGCCTCGGTGACCGGATGCGCTGGATAGAGTCTACCGTTGGTACCTTCCACGGGGGCAAGATATACAACTTCGTTTCAGCCCTGGACCTGCTGAGATTCAAACCCTTGAGCCTTCTCGACCGGGTAAGACTCGGCCTTCTGACGCTCTACCTCCAGAGAAAGAAGGACTGGAGAAACTTCGAGGCGTTACCGCACACGATTGGCTTTTGAAGCGCGCTGGCCGGCGTGGTTATGAGGCCTTCTGGGGCCCGCTGTTGCGGGGCAAGTTCGGAGAGCGATATTACGATCAGGTGGGTATGACCTGGGTGTGGGGCAAGATACACACTAGGTTCGAGTCACGTGGCAAGGGTCTCGGCAGAGAGAAGCTTGGGTACCCGATCGGGAGCTTCGGAGAAGTATTTGATGTTCTGACCGATCGGGTAACGCAGTCTGGCGGAACGGTTGAGACGTCGACTACTGTCTCGCGAGTGGCCGTGGATAAAGGTCGCGTCGCCGGGCTGACGACCAGGCTAACTCCGGCGACTTGGACTTCTCCCCAGCCTCTTACATACCTGCCCGATCCTCTGGAAGCCGGTGACATCGCCGAGGAGCGGTATCAGGATTTCGACTCGGTAATAGCCACCTCGCCGTCGTACATCCTGCCCAAGCTGGTGGACGGGCTGCCCCCCGAATATCTCGCGAAACTGACCGGAACTGAATACCTCGCCGCGGTCCTGGTCATTCTGGTGCTGGACCGCCCA
>JAQBTI010000017.1 GCA_027624995.1 Chloroflexota bacterium | reverse complement strand
GACTTGAACCCCGCCGCACCTGCCAGGTACGGATAGATGTCGAAGGCGATATCGACGCCGTCTTCACGGGCTCGATCGAATATCGACGCCATCTCTGCGGCCTTGCCGTGTTGGCGAGAATCGATGATAGCAATGTGAGAGTACTCGACCGGAACGCCGGTCTGACGCCCTATCTCGACCGCCTCCTCCACCGCTTTGAAGTGCCATCCTCCGGCGAGCCTGGGATGAGTCGAGTAGAAGGCGTTCTCGTAGGGTTTCGCGGCCTTCACGAGTTCGATGATCTCGCTGGTCGGCGCGTTCTCGAAGTGCGCGCCGGTCAGACCGTTGGAAACTGCGACCCCTCCCTGTTCGATCGCTTCGGCGGCGAGCCTCCTCATCATGGCCAGCTCATCCGGGTCCGCAGGACGGCTAAAGGGGGCCCCAGCGGCCCTCTTGAGCGACGAGTGTCCTACCTGCGGGACGATGTTCAGGCTAATGCCTGCCTCCTCGGTGTAGTTCGCCCAACTATCGAGGTCTGTCCAGGCCCACTTCGTCGGAGAGTGCGGTATCGGGTGGGTCGGCTGTTTTTCTCTAAGTGCCTCGCCGGTGCCTAGGACGCCGGCCGGATACGGAGTGCTCCCACAGTTACCGCTGACTTCTGTTGTAACCCCCTGGTACGCCTTACTCTCTCCGCCCGGGTCGTCCAGCATAGTCACGTCCGAGTGGGCGTGCATGTCGATAAATCCTGGAGCGACCACGTGGCCGGTGGCGTCGATCTTCCGAGCCGCCTCGGAGTCGGAAAGCTCGCCGACGGCTACGATATTGCCATCGGTAATTCCCACGTCTCCCCTGTACGCCGGCTTACCCGTCCCATCGACTACGGTGCCGTTGACTATCAGGGTGTCGAATGCCATCTAGCTGCACCTCGCCATCAATTCGACGTATTCTCGAGCGGATTCGCCAAGCCGTCAATGCTTCTCGTAGTGCCACGCCGCCGAGAGCGTCGCTTCGACCAGACCCCAGCCCGCTACTCGCTGGCGATCGAACCCTAGCTCGTCGGCGAACAGATCAATCCGGCGCGCCAGAACAATCTCGGGCTCTGGCTGAGTTAGGAGATTGTTGCGCAGGAACGCGCAGACGTCGAACTCGGGCGGGCCGACCACTCCCTTTGGGTCGATCGCCAGCCAGGGCTCCCGCTCGGCTGACAGGATGTTGTAGTGATGTAGGTCGCCGTGAAGCAGGACTGGTTCTCCTGAGGTTCAGTCAACTCCGATAGCAGATCGGCGGCCCGTTCGACGACTGCATCTGGCAGGAAGTCGGTCGTCTGGCCGACACGGTCTCGCATCCGCCTCAATGCCGCGGTCCATTCCGCCAGGGTCGGGAGACTGTGACCCTCAGGCGGCGACCGCCACAGCCGCCTCATCAGCTCCGCCGCGACAGAGACGGCCCGACCGTCGTCGATTTCATGCGAGAGCATATCTCCAGGACGCAGGCTCTCCAGCAGCATCGCGCCGAGGTCGACTTCGGAATCGAGCAGCCTAACGCAGCCGTCTCCATCGAAGGCCCGCAACGCCTCGACCTGCATCCGGAACTCGCGGTCTGGGACGCCCAGCTTGAGGACCACCTCGGTTCCCTCGGCTTGCACCGCCCGCATCACGAAGTGGAAGGTCAGCTCTGGGAATGGCTGTAACACCCTCAGCGACCAACTGTCTTGGCACGCTTCTATGAATTCCGGAATCCGATCGAGCCACTCGGCCCCGGCTTCGCCGTAGTGGCCATTGATCGCCTGGATGAGACCTTTGGGGAGCGACATCAAGTGGGCGGTGTGTCCGTCCGTGCCGTAGGGGCGGCGCGGCCTTCTTTTAGTCGATCATGCCTGGGTAGCAGCCTGGACCGTGAACGCCGGAATTACATCTTCTCCGAACCTCCGGAGCTGCTCGGTAACGACGCTCTGGGGCGTTCCGACGACACTCCCGACATTCACCCGCTCTAGCCCCGGGTAACGCTCTTGCAGGGCCTTTAGCTTGTCAATGACTAGGTCCGGAGGGCCGCAGAGCCATGCCCCTGCCTCGACGGCATCCTCAAGCGTCGGAAGACCTGCGCTTCGGGCTTTGCGTGGGTCGGCCGTGGCCGCTATCTGCTCGTCGGTCAGTCCCGAGACGAAGCCCAGGGGAGCGAACATTTTCATGTTTTCCTCGAAAAAAGGCCTGGCCTCTCCAATGGCCTTCTCCTCCGTCTCGGCGATGTGGACCGAAAGGCCGAAGCAAAGGTCCGTACCGAGTTCGGTCTCGCGGCCGGTTCTCGCGAGCGAGTCCCTCCACGCGGCGACAACACTGTCCTTTGCTCCGCCGGCCGCCGCGCCGCCTCCGATAATACCCATGATGCCGTGCTTCGCCATGAAGTCTAGGCCACGCTGGCTGGCGCTGACGACGGGCTGCCAGCACTCCACCGGCAAGTTCTGCGGTCTCGGCACCAGCGTTATCTCCTCCAGCTCATAGCCCCGATAAGGCACCGAGGGTGGAATGTCGTAGTGTTTGCCGTGGTGCGAGAATGACCTCTCGTTGAAGGCCTTGAAGATGATATCGACCTGCTCCTCGAACAGCTCCCGGTTGGCATCGCCGTCGAGCATCGGCGCTCCGAAGACCTCTACCTCGCGCGTGTGGTAGCCCCGCCCGACTCCGAAGATCATGCGGCCGCCGGTGATGATGTCGGCCGTTGCGAAGTCCTCTGCAAGCCGGAGAGGGTGCCACATCGGCGTGATGTTGAAGCCACAACCGATCTTGAGCCTTCGTGTGACGTGGGCAAGGTGAAGACCGAGCATGAGGATGTTGGGGATGCACTCGTAGCCTTCGCGCTGGAAGTGGTGCTCGGCGAGCCAGAGCGTCTCGAATCCGGAATCGTCCATCACGTTGGCTATGGCCTCGGCTTTCTGGAACACGGTCGCCAGGTGCTCGTCGGAGAGCCAGCGGTCGTTGACCGGCGTTCCGTTGAATCCGAGGTCCCCCAGATCGACGTGGCCCGCATACAGGCTGCCAAACTTGGTGATCATAGGTCCTGCCTTTTCGGTACGGCCCCAGGTAGGCTGAGGCGGCCATTGTAGAACATGCAGCACTACCTGGGCCGCCAGATTCTTCACTGCGCTCAGATTGACAACGTGGACGGATGCCGCGCCCCTACACCGGGCGGCCGGGTTCTGATAGGGTGTCCGGAACTTCCAGAAGAGGCGAATACCGTGAACATCGAGCGCTTCAAAGACCTCCTGGCCGAGTCCGGCCTGGACGGGGTCATCGCGAGCTCCCTGGAGAACGTGTCGTACTTGTCCGGCACCCGGATGGTTACCCAGCGACTGATCCCCGACCGCCTTGCCCTGCTCCTGTGGCCCGAGCAGGGCAAGCCCGCCATCGTCCTCTGCAAGGGCGAGGACGTGGCCTGCAAAGACGACTGCCGGGTCGAGGATATGCGTACCTACGTAGAGTTTGTGACCTCGCCCATAGACATCGTGGCCGACGCAATCGTCGAAAAGGGCCTCGCGGCAGGGCGGCTCGGTGTCGAGAGACGGTCGTTGCCAGCCGAGTACATGGACCAACTTCAGGATCGGCTGCCGAGGGCCAAACTCATCGACTGCGGCGGCCTGATGGATCGCACCAGGATGATCAAGACCACCGCGGAGATCGACGCTCTCGCGGCCGCTGGCCGGGCGACCGAACAGGCCATCCGCGCCGCGTTCGAAGAGGCCACCGGCGGCGACACTGAGAAACAGGTGGCCGACAACATGGCCGCCAAGGTCACGGCCAACGGGGCCGACGTCCTGAACTTCATGTTCCTGGGGACCGGCCTCCGGTCCTTCGAGTGGCACGCCCGTCCCGGAGAGACGCCGCTGGAGACCGGCCACCCGGTGCATACAGACGTCGGGGGCAGCTTCACCGGATACTGGTCGGACGTGGCCCGGATGGTATTTGTGGGCAAGCCCAGCCCCCGACAGCGCGACCGCTATGACCGGCTCTACCAGGTCCATGTCGAGACCATCGAGGCGGTCCGCCCCGGGATGCGCGCCGGCGACCTGCATTCCATATGTGCGGCGGCCTACGAAAAGGCCGGCCTGCCGTTCTGGATGGCGTTCATCGGTCACGGCCTCGGCCTGGCGCTCCACGAGCACCCGATACTCAAGCTCACCACCGACGAGTTGCTGATGCCCGGCATGGTCCTGTGCATCGAGCCGGCCCACTATGAGCCCGACATTGAGGGCTACCATATTGAGGACTTGGTCCAGGTCACCGAGGACGGCGTCGAGGTCCTGACAGACTACGAAAGCGCTCGCGAACCGATGGTCATAAGCTAACCGCGGAGGTAATTCCCGTGGGATCAGAAACGTCCCATATGGGGGTTGACACCCTGGACAGCGTCCTTCGGTGGCGGTGCATCGGACCGCCGAGGGGCGGGCGCACGGTGGCCGTGGCCGGCCATCCGACCGATTCCAACGTCTTTTACTTCGGTGCATGCTCCGGCGGCGTCTGGCGGACGTCCGACGGAGGCACCTACTGGGAGAACGTCTCCGACGGCTTCTTCAACACGGCGGCGGTCGGCGCGATCGCGGTCTCGGAGTCCGACCCCAACGTGATCTACGCTGGCACCGGCGAGGCCTGTATCCGCAACGACGTCTCGCATGGCGACGGCGTTTACCGTTCCACAGACGGCGGCCAGACCTGGAGGAACGTCGGCCTGAACGATACGCGGCACATCGCCCGGATCCGTGTACACCCCGACAATCCGGACCTTGTCTACGTCGCGGCCTTCGGCCACGTGTTCGGAACGAATTCGCAACGAGGCGTGTTTCGCTCGGCGAACGGCGGAGAGTCGTGGGAGCGCATTCTCTTCAAGAGCGAGAAGGCTGGCGCGGCAGACCTTTCGATGGACCCACGCAACCCCCGCATCCTGTACGCGTCCATATGGGAGGGGTACAGGAGCTTCTGGGAGGTCTCCAGCGGCGGCACTGACAGTGGCCTGTATAGATCGGCCGATGGCGGAGACACATGGATGGAGCTGACCGACAGTCCCGGCATGCCCGCCGGACTGAAGGGTCGGATCGGAGTGGCGGCGTCTCCTGCGAAGCCGGGCCGCGTCTGGGCGCTGGTCGAGGCCGAGGAGGGTGGGCTGCTCCGCTCGGACGACAGCGGCGCGACCTGGGAGATGCTCAACACGGACGGAGAGATCAAGGGCCGGGCCTGGTACTACAGCCACTTATTCGCCCACCCCACGGACCCCGAGACCGTCTGGTCGCTTTGCTGGTTGGCCTGGAAGTCCAGCGACGGCGGCCGCACCTTCGAACAGGTTACGACACCTCACGACGACAATCACGACCTCTGGATCGACCCTCGAAACCCGGACAGGATGATCGAAGGCAACGACGGCGGGGCGTGCGTCTCGTACAACGGCGGCGCAACCTGGTCCAACATCTACAACCAGCCCACCGCCCAGTTCTACCACATGGCCACCGACGACCAGTTTCCTTATCGCGTGTATGGCACGCAGCAGGACAATAGCGCGATAAGCGTGCCCAGCCAGTCCCATATCGGGGCCATCCTATGGGGCGACTCTTACCTTGTCGGAAGCTCTGAGAGCGGTCACATCGCCGTCAAGCCCGACAACCCCAACGTGGTCTACTCCGGCGCGATAGGGAGCACCCCCGGAGGCGGTGCTCCGATTCTCAGATACGACCACTCGACGAAGCAGGTCCGGGCGGTCACGGTCTGGCCCGAGGGGAGCGGGAGCTGGCCTCCGAAGGAGCAGAAATACCGGTTTTCCTGGTCGTTCCCTCTGTCTTTCTCGCCGCACGATTCGGGCGTGCTCTATACCGCGGCCAACATCGTGTTCCGGTCGACCGACGAGGGGAATAGCTGGGAACCCATCAGTCCCGACCTGACGCGGGATGATCCGACCAAGCAGGAGCTGTCGGGCGGCCCCATAACGGCGGAGGGCGGGGCCATCGAGATGTACTGCACCATCTCCGCCTTCGCGGAATCCCCCCACGAGCAAGGCGTCTTCTGGGCAGGCTCAGACGACGGACTGGTCCACATCTCCCGTGACGGCGGCGAGACCTGGGTGGACGTTACTCCACCAGGCCTACCCGAGTGGTCTTTTGTCCGCAATGTCGAGCCGTCTCCGCACGCACCCGGCGTCGCATACTTGGCTGCCACGCGGCACAAGCTGGACGACTACCGGCCGTTCCTGTACAAGACCGAGGACTACGGCAAGACGTGGAGTCAAATAATCGGCGGTCTCCCTGACGACACGGTGACCAGGGTCATACGGGAGGACACCGCTCGACGAGGCCTACTCTACGTCGGGACCGAAACGGGCGTGATTGCTTCGCTCGACGATGGCGAAACGTGGCAGCCGCTGCGTGCCGGTCTTCCGGTGGCGCCGGTACACGACATGGCCGTCAAGGGCGATGACCTGGTAGTGGCCACCCACGGGAGGTCGTTCTGGATACTGGGCGACCTGCCTTTAATCCGTCAACTCGACGCTGCTGCTCTTGCGGCGCCGGCGCACCTGTTCGGGCCGGCCCAGACGTACAGGCTGCTTCCCCAGCTAGGCCTTGTCCCCGGCACCGGGGCCGGTAAGAATTTCTCCGCGGGCACCTTCGGGACGGGCGGCACATATGTTCAGAAGCCTGCTACCGGCGGCGAGCGGGTGTTTCTGGACGCGGGAACGAACCCTCCCGCCGGGGTGTCGGTCGTCTTTCATCTCAGCGACGCTCCCAAGGGTGAAGTGAAGTTATCATTTGCCGACCATCGAGGCGACGTTGTGAAGACCTTTTCGACAAAGGACGAGCGCCGGGGGCTCAATGTGGACGTGGGTATGAACAGGTTCCTATGGGACATGCGCTATCCAGATGCAGAGCCGCCCTTGCAGATTGGCGCGCCAAGCTTGAAAAGCGTCCCGCCGCCCATCGCTCCCCTTGCCACCCCGGGCGAGTACCGGGTCGAGCTGTCGGTGGACGGTCGGAGCTTCTCGCAGCCCTTCGAAATCTTGCAGGACCCGCGCGGCGCGGCCAGCGCGAAGGACCTGGAGGACCAGTTCGAGCTGCTGGTGGCTATTCGTGACCGGCTGTCCGACGCGCGTCGCGCAGTGAGGCAGATCGACCGGGTACGCGGCCAGATCGAGGAGTGGGAGGGGCGGTCTGAGGGCGTCGCGGATTCAGGTTCCGTGCGCGAGGCGGCCGGACGGCTCAGGGAAGCGCTGTCGGCCATCGAAGGCCGGCTGATTACGGTGAAGCGTCCTGGAACGCAAGGGCGTCTGGCCCAGATTACGGAAAAACTCGAATCGCTGGCGCCCGTCGTCTCCAGCACCGACGCTGCCCCGACCCGGCAGTCCTACGAGGTCTTCGAGGAGCTCGCGGCGGGCCTGGATGAGCAGCTCGCCAGGCTGCGCGACCTGATCGACACCGACCTGGCCGTTTTCGCGACGATGATCGGGGAGCTAGGTATACCTGCCATCGCGCCTTGAGGATGCCGGCCTGCGTTTCACGGGTAAACGAAAAGGCCCGGGATGTGTCCCGGGCCGAAGGTGGACTCGATGCTGGGTGAGTTACTAGTTGGCGGACCCGCCAGCGAGTCCGACTTGTCGTCGCAGCAATCTGATAAGTTGCGGCGCTTCGTCGTCGAGGGGGGCACGCTGCAGCCTGTCACCGCACACGATGCAAGTCTTGAGGCGCATTCGACTCGCAAAGCCCCTGTGCGACGGAGTGCCCTGCATAAGGGTCTTTATCACCAGCGCCTCGACCGAAGTGATCGCAAGTATCCGAGTGCTCTTTCAGGGATACACGGTCGATATCGAGGAGACCGGCGAGTTCCGGGCTTTCAACCGATAGCGCATTCGTCTCAGACCGCTCTTCCGCGGTGCATGGGCTATACTGAGCCACAGACGGCGGAGTCAACCTGAAAGCGGGAATCAGTGAACGCTAACCTTGCGGCGGAAAAAGTAGAGATCGACGGCCAGCGCATCCTCATCGAGTGGAGCGACGGGCACCAGGGCGTCTACGAGGCCAAGCACCTGCGCATCAGCTGCGGGTGCGCCGAGTGCATCGAGGAGTGGTCCAACCGCAAGTTGCTCGACCCGGCTACGGTCCCTGCCGACATCCGCGCCGAGGACCACCTGATGGTCGGCAAGTACGCCGTCCAGTTCCTCTGGAGCGACACACACTACACCGGCATCTATCCCTTCGACGTACTCCGAAAACTCTGCCAGTGCGACGAATGCGAAGAGAGCAGAGAATAGGGGTTTGGAGTTCTAGCTTCGACCCCGAACGCCAGACTTACTACCCAACTACCAGTTCGTAAAGGCGCCATCGTTACGGCGGAGGAGAGCCGGAAAGCCTCCGTGCTAGGCGCTCGCTCAGACCGTAGATCCCCTCGTCGGTCTCCACCTTCACAACGTAGTAACGGCGACCATACTCGCTCTGAAATGGGAAGCTCTTGATTGCGGTGATTTTCAACTGTCGCCCCCGGCGTATGGCGGGATGGTAGAGATGGTATACCGGTGTTGGGAGGCCACAGGCAGGCGTTTGGCCGCTCCCTCTGGTAAACTTCCGCCATGGATCGAAAGCGGTTCGAAAAGCTGGTCGGAGATGCGCTGGACCAAATACCGGAGGAACTCGCCTCGCGCCTCGAGAACGTCGACGTCGTTGTGGGTGATTGGCCGACCAAAGAGCAGCTAATCGGATCCGGAATCGACGAGGGCGAGTTCCTGCTGGGACTCTACGAAGGGCTGCCTCTGACGGAGCGCTACGACTACAACATGGTCCTTCCGGACAAGATCACACTGTTCCAGGGCGCCATCGAGTCCATATGCCTCACCGACGAGGAGATAGTCATAGAGGTGCGGGACACCGTCGTCCACGAGGTGGCGCACCACTTCGGCATCGACGATGACATGCTCCACAAGATGGGGTTGTAGGGAATCCGGGCACGCCAGTCTCCCAGCGCCTCGCGTGGCGGCGTAGGTAATCAGAAAGTGACGCTATCTGGACCGCAATTGCCCCCAAGCCGGCTGATGGTTAGATCTAGAAATGCACGGAATGGATACTCTGGAGTTCAGAAAGGTTAGCGTTTACCTGCTTCCGTAATAGCGACACAAAAGCGGCCTTATCTCGTGGAAGGGTCGCAGCAGTTTTCTTGATCGCCTCCCGGGCGTGCGAAAAACCGAAGTCGCGCAATCCAACCACATCCTTCGAACCGCCCGGCCCTGCGTACACGATGGGGTATTGCTCCCCCTCGTGTACGATGCTGTTTCGGGCGCGATAAAAACATGCGAGGTGGACGTATTGATGTTGTCTCGATGCGGCGTCCAAGCCGACGTATGCGGCGCCACGTTGAGCAAGATTCTTGGCCTTCTCGCGTTCCCCGCCCAGGTACAGGGCTTCTAATGCGATACTCAGGGAGAGAACAGCATCAGACGGAATTGCGCGATCTTCGCATGCTTTGCTTAGCCACCTCAGCGGCACATCGAGGAGTGGGTTTTTCAAACCAAGCACCAGGTTCTCAAACAGCGATTTTATCGGCGCAACATCGTGAGGTCTTATGACATAATTGTCGGGTCTTGAAAATGTTTGCTCTCTTGCCCACCGCGGAAAGACGATGATTGGAGCTGTCGTTTTCTCACCTGGCACCTCCCTCATGTGAACCGTCGCGCCCACGCCGACTTCCTCACCTAGATACAAAAGCAGTGCTAGACGAAT
Organism: Chloroflexota bacterium; assembly: GCA_027624995.1. Lineage (GTDB taxonomy): Bacteria > Chloroflexota > Dehalococcoidia > Lucifugimonadales > CATQGZ01 > CATQGZ01. The sequence continues at coordinate 6,474 of JAQBTI010000017.1, read as the reverse complement.
GACCCTTAGAGCGCCGCTTGGGTCCCCATCCACCCATTTACTTTGATCTGCGAGATGTTCGGTTACCAAGAACCACGGCGCGTTCATATTCCAAGATCGGTAAACGGTTGGTCCCAGACTTTCCAAGGACTGCACCGTTTCGCCGGGAAGTTGGCGGATGCTGAGGCCGTGACCAAGGTTTACGTCGCCGGTTGTCGAGACCACATTTCGCAGGTGGCAAACATAGCGGGTGGCGTTACTTGACACGATGTCAACGCTCCTGAGCAGGTCGAAACAGTAGGTCGCTGCGTGACACAGTTGCTTGGGTGTGGCCCATTTCCACTCGCAGCAGGCCCAACGGCTACCCCTCCCTTGGGCCGAAGAGCTCCTCGGTCTCGCGCTCGACCTGGGCCTTGAGCTCGGCGGCCTCCTTGAATCCCAGCTCGCGGTAGGACTCAGGAGACCCGTACTCGCGGGTCTCGATGACGACCGGCATAGGCAGCGCATGGCCGAATACCAGCGCCTGCCTCTTCGACTCCAGCCTGGCCAGCACGGACCGTAGCTTTCGGCTGCCCGACACGCCCGTGAGCACCGCGTCCAGGTCTTTCTCGTTGTCTAACAGGCAGGTGATCTTCGTGCCGAGCTGGCTCATCACCTCATCGTCGATCCCGCTGGGCCTCTGGTCCACGACCAGAAGCGTCACGTTGTACTTGCGCATCTCGCGGGCGATAGTGCCGAATATGGTCTGGCTTGCGACCCGTGAGTTGAGAAACTTGTGGGCCTCCTCGATGGTTATTACCAGCGGCCTCGGCTGTTGGCTCTGGTCGCCCATGGCCGCCTCGGTCATCTGCGCGTACTTCTCGTAGATTCGCCGCGTCAGCAGGTTGGCGACCAGGATGTAGGCTGCGAGGTCGCTGCCGTAGCGCCCGAACTCCAGCACCACGTGCATGCCTCGGTCAAGGTACTGAAGGATCTGTCCAACAGAGTCGTGTCCCGACTTGGCGTCCATGAACCCGAAGCGATGGAATCTCGACAGCCGGTTCTTCAGGGCGCTCAAGGCCCTCTCATTCACCCCTAGCGCCGTAGCTAGCTCGCCGAACGTCTCGCCGGTCGGATATGCCAGGAACTGGCCGAGCCAGCCCTTCCCCAGGTGCCTGTGCAGCGAGTAAGCGGCATCAGCCGCGACCTCCGACAGGTTGAGGGACTCCCTCAGTAGTTGGATGTCCTCGGGCTCAATCTCGTCGAAACCGATTCGGACTACGTAATCTGGGGTTAGCCCGCGTCGCTTAGAGCTGGCCTCGTCCAGCGAAAATACCGCGACCTTCGAGGAATAGAGCTGCTTGAGACCCTTCACCTCGCGGGAGTCCTCGCTGTAGCCCTTCCAGCCATACTCGCTCTCCATGTCGAACACCAGGTTGCTGGCAGCGCCGCTCTGAAGAATGCCGGCGAGCAGGAGCCTGGTAAGGAATGTCTTGCCCGTGCCGCTCTTGCCGAAGACGCCGTTGCTCCGCATTACCAGTTCCGGGATGTCGAGGCAGAGCCTGGTCTCCATGTCCAGCGGGTTGCCTATCCAGAAGTGCCGGTCGTCCTCCTCACCGAACACGAGCTGGACATCGCTCTCCGTGGCGAGGGAGACCGGTGAGAAGTGCGGAGGCACCGTTTTGGCGGGCTGAGGCCCGTCTATCATTGCCAGTGGGTCGCTGCTCAGGGCCAGCATCGGCTCGACGCTCATCGCGCCGTATGCAGCCGTCCCAGAAATCACCTCCGCAATGAACGGGTCGGACACGTCTGGCGGGCTCGCTCCAAGGCTGGGGTCCGACGCCTCCAGCGAGACGTCGCTGACGACGCCGAAGAAGCGCATCAGCTTGCCTTGCACCGTAACGTATCGACCAACCTTTATGTTTTCGATGGACACCTCGCGGTCCAGCCTGACCTTCAGGCCCTCCGTGAGGGAGCCGGCGACCACCATGCCCAACCGGTCATCGCCCTGCGGATGCTCGTTCATGGCGAGAGCCTCTTCAGCAGCCCGTTCAGTCGTTGCATGTCCCGGCCTAGCAGACCGGCGAGCACGCGCCCTGCGTCCACAAGGAACCTCTCCGGCTCCGGATGGTGGACACTCGCCTGCCGGATGAACGAGGTCGCAACGTCGTCCGGCGATCGTACCGGCGCAGAGAGCAGTATCGGCACGAAGTCGAGGGACGAGCTAAAGGTCCGGACCTCGTCGCCAGAGCAGGAATAGACGAAGGAGTGAATTCTTGGCGGCCTGGGGGCAAGGTACCGGAGGACCCGGCCATCAGACTCATGGCCGACGACGAGTGCTCTGAACTCGGTGTGTAGCAGCCGGGATAGCTGTGGATTGCTCAGGTAGACGGCCTCTTCGGAGTCCTCGTCGCGGCCGCGGGCGATTGGGTGACGTGCCGGATCGAGGCTGCTGGTAATTACGTCGGAGACGACTCCGTACACTGGGCCGTCCTCGTTACAGCGGACGAGCGCGCCGAGCGGAGGTGCTTTATAGAGCTCGTAGCACTGTACGCTGAACTCGCCGGTCGAGGCCTCAACGATCTCGCCCAGGCGGCTATCTCTCTTGGACCCATGGTTGTTCATATGTTGAGAGCTACTCGGCCCTGAGGCGGCGCTTCGGGCTAATGTCAAGGCACTCGCCGTATGATGTCAGAAACAGGCCCAGTGTCAAGCGGGGCTTGCTCCCAACTGGACGCTCATTCTCCCACGAGTTACCCTGATTGCCTAACACTCTGAAGGGTTATTACCAATGACAAACCCCACGCCGCAAGAGGCTCGGAGCCAGATCGTCGGCCTGATCCGCGAGTTCGTCCAGCGCGACGTCGAACCGGTGGTCGCGCGGTATGACAAGGAAGACATCTACCCGTCGGAGTTGGTCGACCGCATGGCTGAGATGGGGCTCTTCGGGATCACGATACCCGAATCTTACGGAGGCCTGGGCCTCGACTACACCACATTTGCAATGGTCTTCGAGGAGCTCAGCAAGGGTTGGATGAGCCTTACCGGCCCTATTGGCAGCCATCACATGATGGCCTACATAGTTGCGACGTTTGGGACCGAGGACCAGAAGCGGAATCTGCTGCCCAGGATGGCCACCGGCGAGGTCCGGGGAGGGCTCGCCATGACCGAATCGGAAGCCGGCAGCGACGTTCAGAACATTCAAATGACCGCCACCAAGGACGGCGACGAGTACGTGCTGAACGGCAGCAAGATGTTCATCACGAACGCCGAGAACGGTAGCGCGTTCGTCGTGATCGTCAAGACCGACAGGGACGCCCATCCTCCTCATCGAGGAATGAGCTGCCTGATCGTCGAGAAGCCCCTCGAAGGGCTGTCGGTTGGAAGGCATCTGGATAAGCTGGGCTATCGCGGCCTCGACACCTCCGAGCTGCTGTTTGAGAACTGCCGGGTACCCGCCGGCAACCTTGTCGGCGAGGTGGAGGGACGAGGCTTTCAGCAAGTGATGGGTGGGCTAGAGGGCGGACGGATCAACATTGCCGCCAGGGCCGTCGGCGTAGCGACGGCAGCCTTCGAGGCCGCGATCAGTTACGCCCAGAAACGGAAGGCATTCGGCAAGCCGATAGCTCATCACCAAGCGATCCAACTAAAGCTCGCAGACATGGCTACCAAGATCCGGGCCGCCCGGCTCTTGACCTACGACGCCGCGGCCAAGAAGGACACCGGAGAGCGTGCCGACCTGGAGGCGGGCATGGCCAAGTTGTTCGCCAGCGAGGTCTGTGGGGAGGTCACCCTGGAGGCAATGCGTATCCACGGCGGCTACGGCTACGTCAAGGAATACACGGTGGAGCGCTACTACCGCGACGCACCACTGATGATCATCGGCGAGGGCACGAACGAGATACAGCGGCTCGTCATCGCCCGCCGCCTCCTCGAAGAGTACGCCCTTTAGAGAACGCCCAACCGCTCCGTAAGCCAGGTCTCCTCGGCTTCGTGGTCAAGGTGGCTGCGCCCTGTGTTGACCCTGAATTCGGCATCGCCCGAAATCGCTTCGACCAGCGGCTCTAGGAGAGCCCGTGCGCCTTCCACGCCGGTGACCAGCGTCCGAGCTCGGATGTTTGGCGCGAAGGCGAGCGGGTCGAACAGCGATAGCGTCTCCGCGACCCGGTCCGCGTGCTCGGGGTAGTTGCGAACGTAGTCGGCGAACTCCCTATCGGGGTACGCGGCGAGCTCCGGTATCCTTGCGGATGCGCCCCGGAAGATCAGTCCGCTGAGAAGCAGATAACGCACCTCTGGTCTAAGGGCTGCAGTGATTGCCGCCAAGTCGCCGCCCGAGACCGCAATCCGAGAGGTGTCAGCCTCAGGTCGGTCTTTCAAAACGTCCAGGGCCCGAAGGCAGTCGGCCACGATCTCGCGCCACCGATACGTAGAAGCGTCGGGAAGGCCATCGGTCAGAAGCCCGGGGTACTCCGCCGAATAGACGCTGTCCGCCAGCCTCTGACCTCTGTGGCACAGCGCCACGACAACGTACCTGGCGCGCCGCTCATGGGCCGGCACGCCGACTACGCTTCCGTACGCCGGGGTCTGTAGAAGCGCCGGGAACGGACCTTTGCCTCTGGGTACGGTTAGGTAGGCGAAGAGTGGGTAGTCGCCCGTCCCCGAGAACGTGATCCCGTATGCGGTCGCGACCTCATTGGTGCGAAGGGGGACCTCTTCGATCTCGACATGGCCGCCTGCCAGTGCTGAAACCTCGTCGGTCAGCCCTTGCCAGTACGAGTCGAACCCCTGTGGCGTTTGTGTCATGACAGCCTACTTCAGGTGCTCAGCCATGAAAGCCATTACGATATCGTTGTGGCCCAGCGCAGCGCCCGATTCGTGCGAGCAGTCCTCGTAGGTGTATAGCCGCTTCTCAGTGCTCCCGATTGCGTCGAAAACAGCGTATCCGGTTTCGGGCGGGCATACATCGTCCTTCAGACCAATGTTCACGATGATCGGACAGGTGATCCGGTCCACGAAATTGTGGATGTCGTAGTAGTCGAGCACCGCCCGCGCCTTTTCACGCCTTTCGGGGTAGAGACGGAAGTAATCGTTCATCTCCTCGTAAGGGTACGAGCGAGTGAGCGAAGCTGCGTCCATCATGGAACACAGATATGGAGCCCCCGCCGAGGCGGCCGCTACCTTGCCTGCCCTCAGCGAAGATGCCAGTAGCGTGAGAGCGCCCCCCTGACTGGACCCAAGTACCCCAACTCGGGTGGAATCGACCTCGGGCAGGCCATCCAGGAAGTCGAAGGCCCGGAGGGCATCGACATAGAACCCACGGTACGCGTAGGTGTCGCGGTCGTCGATGTTGTGGGTCAGCAGGCCGGGGTATCCCGGGTTGAAGACTCCGTTGCTCCGGAGCTTTCCTCTTGGCGCGACTGAAAAGACGGCGTAGCCCTGGGAGGCTAAGGGTGACGGGAAGAATGGCTCGCCTGCATAGCCCGGAACGTGGAGCAGACCCGGCAGAGGACCATCGGCGCCACGCGGACGCGCGTACCATCCGGCGATTTCCAGTCCGCCGTAACTCAGGTAGTGTGCTTCGAAGGCTTCGACCTCTGGCGTCGAGCGCATGGGTAGCGGCTCCAGCCGAGGATCCATGGGGAACGTCTCAGTGTCGGCCAAGGTCTCTGCCCAGAAGGCGTCGAAGTCTCCAGGTTTGACAGCGCTACTTTTGTGGGTCTCAGGCGATGTAGTACTCATGGATTTGCGCCGTCACTTTACTCGACGGAGGCACACAACGTCAAAGAGGACCGCCCGGCTTTCCACATGCATGTGCTGGCTTATTCGGGTCCCCGGCTCAAGGTGGGGTTTCGGACGACGCGTGTCTGGTAGGCATCGGTGTTTTGGATAGGCGTTCAGTCTTGTTCCATACCGTTCCATCTAGCTTGGCGCCCGACGGCCCGCGGTACCGAGTGGGGCGCGAATGTTGCGCGACGAGGACGCGAGTGGAACTCAGATGGAACGCACCTTGAGAGATCCCTGGACCGAAGTTCGTGGACTGGGTTCTCTTGCGAAATTGTCTCATGCCGTCTCGTTTTGTCTCTTTCAGCTTGGCGGTGCACGGTGGTAGAAAGCGACGGCCCGGTCCGGGCACGCCTCTTGGTTTTATAGAATAGCACACATGTGCTGGTAGGGCAATGATGCGGATAATGTTCCACTAGTCAGGTAGCCACGCCAGTGTCATTCCGAATGCAGCGAGGAGCCATCAGCGGCGGACGCCTGATATGGATGTGCCTATCGATCTGGTCAGCCGCATCTACGACCACAGGGCCATTGCGGCGGAGTGGTTCGAGGCCATCAGCGGTCTTAGACCCCTCGATCCGCTCGAGGTGACATGTTGGTCAGGTGTAAGGTGCTGATCTGGGGTGAGATATTGGCCAGGCGTGAGGTGTTGACCTGGGGTGAGATGTTGGTCAGGGGTGACATGTTGGTCAGGGTCCGCGGACCGGAATCGATCACCGTGAATAGGGTCGCGTG
>JAQBTI010000016.1 GCA_027624995.1 Chloroflexota bacterium | reverse complement strand
TCCATTAGCAGCCGACGGCGGTTGGCGTCGAAGACCTCCATCAGGCCGGTCATGCCGAGGCTCCGATCTCACCGAGTGCGTTGGCCAGGCCCTCGATCTCCTCGCGGGAGTTGACCTCGGTAACGCAGATGAGCATGCCGTTGCGGTGCTGCTCGCTAACGTCTAGTCCGCCGATGATTCCACGCTCCAGCAGCCTCTCGTTGACCTCGGCCGGAGGTAGTGGACACTCAACTACGAACTCCTGGAAGAAGGTTCCATCCAAGGGGACCGAGTATCTGGGCAGCTTCTCAATGAGCGACGCCGCGTAGTGCGACTTGTGGTAGCAGGACTCGGCGATGTGCCTCATCCCTCGCTTGCCGTGGGCGGCCATATAGACGGTGGCCATCAGCGCAATGAGCGCCACCGAGGTGCAGATATTCGAGGTGGCACGCTCTCGACGGATGTGCTGTTCTCGTGTCTGGAGGGTGAGTACGTACGCCGTTCTTCCTCTGGTGTCGACCGTCTTGCCAACGATGCGGCCGGGCATCTGCCGAATGTACTTTTCCTTGCACGCGAAGATGCCGACGTACGGCCCGCCAAAGGTTGGAGGCACACCGAGGGCCTGCCCCTCGGCAGCCACGATGTCTGCGTCGTAGTCGCCAGGGGGCCGGAACATGCCCAGCGACATCGGGTCGACGTACACCACGAGCAGAGCCCCGTTGGAGTGCGCCAGATCGGAGTACCGGTCCCCGTCCTCCATGTAACCGAAGAAGTTCGGGCTCTGGACCAGCAATGCCGCCGTGCCCTCGGCGAGTTTGGGGTCCTCACGCGAGACGATGTCGACCGCGATTCCCTGAGACCGCGTGTATGTATGCAGCACCTCGACGAACCTGGGCGAGACGGTGTCGAGAACGGCGATGCGGTCGCGACGAGTCACCCTCGCCGCCATCAGCGCGCCTTCAGCCAGAGAGGTCGAGCCGTCGTACATTCCCGCGTTAGCGACCTCCATGCCGGTGAGCTGCGAGCATAGAGTCTGAAACTCGTACTCGGTCTGGAGCGTCCCCTGGGAAACCTCGGGCTGATACGGCGTATACGAGGTCATATACTCGCTGCGCCCGGCTATCTGTCGCACTATCGCGGGGATGTGATGTCTGTATGAGCCCGCCCCGAGGAAGCAGGCGTAGTCGCCGGGAATCGCGTTCATGCCTGCGAAGACTCTCGCGTAGGCCGTAAGCTCCATCTCGGATTTTGGCGCTGGGAGGTTGAGGTCGGGGTCCCGGTGCTCCGCCGGAATGTCATGGAACAACTCGTCGGCCGACTTAACGCCGATTGCGTCGAGCATCCTACGGCGGTCGGCCTCGGTATTGGGCGTGTAAGGGGATACGAACGGCGCGCTATCCATCGAGTTGCGCGCTACTCCTGGAAGGCGAGGAAGGCCTCGTACTGGTCGGCCGACATCAACTTGTCTAGCTCGGACTCGTCGGTCATGGAAATTCTGAGCAGCCAGCCTTTTTCGTACGGGCCTTCGTTGACGACCTCTGGGCTGTCGGTGGCGTTAGCGTTCACCTCCAGGACTTTGCCTGATAGGGGCGTGAAGAGATCGGACACCGTCTTGACCGACTCTATTTCGCCCATCTTGCCGAACTGGGTAAGCTCCTCGCCGACGCTTGGTAGCTCAACGAATACGACATCGCCCAGGCTCTCTGCGGCGAACTCGGTGATTCCGATCTCGGCGACGCCGCCGGGGCGACTACGCACCCATTCGTGCTCTTCTGAATACATGAGGTCGGGAGGGTTCATGCGTTCTTTCTCCGCGAATAGAAGGGGAGAGTTGTAACTTCGGCATCCACGGCACGGCCTCGCATGTCGATCTGGAAGCGCGATCCCACTGCCGCGTAGCCAGTTGGAACATAGCCCATACCTATACTCATGTCAAGAGTCGGAGAGTGACTCCCGCTGGTCACTTCGCCGATGCGATTGGGGCCGTCCATGATGTCATATCCGTGCCTCGGGACGCCTTTCCCATGAAGGATGAAGCCGACGAGCTTGCGGCCGACACCCTGGTCGCGTATCCGGCGAAGGGATTCACCGGCTGCGTAGCGGTCTCGATCGGGCGCTACGAACTTCTCGAGCCCGGCCTCGTAGGGGTTCACCGACGTGTCCATATCGTTGCCGTGAAGGAGTAGGCCGGCCTCCAAGCGTAGGACGTCCCGGGAACCGAGTCCGCAGGGTACCGCCCCCTTTTCGGAAAGGGCCCGCCAGACTGTTGGTGCGGCATCAGCGGAGACGATCAACTCGACCCCGTCCTCGCCTGTGTAGCCCGTCCGAGCCAGCAATGCTTTTACACCCGCGACCTCGGTCTCGGCAGCTGCAAACATCTTCAGGCTCGTGACATCGTATGGGGTCAGGCCGGCGACCATGTCCGAGGCCTGTGGGCCCTGGTGAGCTATCATCGCGGTCGCTTCAGTGACGTTCTGAAGCTCGAAATCCAGGCCACTATCCCACTTCGAGAACCACTCGAGGACCGCATCGGTATTGGCAGCGTTGGGAATTACGAGAAAACGCTCGTCGCCGAGTCGATAGACGATGCAATCGTCGATTATCCCGCCGCCCTCATCGCAAATGAGGTTATAACGGGCACGCCACTGCCTGAGGCCGGGCACGTCTACGCTGAGGACTCGTTCGAGAAACCCGGCCGCGCCGGGGCCCGTAATCTCGAGGCGGCCCATGTGTGAGACGTCGAAGAGCCCGGCGCCGGAACGGACAGCCCTCGCCTCGGCGAGGATACCTTCGTACTGGACCGGCATCTCCCACCCGGCAAAGGGCACCATGCGTCCGCCCAGCGAGACGTGGATATCGAAGAGCGAGGTCCGGCGGAGGGAATCGGGTGCGGCCATGCCATCTCCAGGAAGAAACTGAGGAAAATGGTACGTGCGGCGTCTGAAGGTGTCAACGGTGGCCCCCGGACCACACATCTGGGCCGGGCGGACTACACCGTCTATCGAAGTGTACGATAGCGGTTGGGAATTCTCGGGGTTGGCTTCGAGATGCTAGTTAGTCTTCTCGAACACCCGATCGAGCGAGCGGGCCTCGATCTGTACTCGTCTCGCTAACACGCCCTTCCAGCCACCAGGTCGACATGGTTCCGATCCCCTTGATTTCGATTGTCCCACGTTCAACGCAGTGGAAGTCGTCCTTGATCAGCAGGTACGTGGCTTCGGAGACCTGGACCCTTCCGGGCTCGCCGTAGGACTCCATCCTGCTGGCCCTATTAACGGCGTCGCCCCAGAGGTCGTAATGGAACTTCTTCTGTCCAATCACGCCGGCTACCGCAGCACCGGAGTTGATGCCGATGCGGAATTGCACCTCGTTGTTCTCCCCGGTACCGCTCCTTAGATAGTCCCGCATGTCCAGTGCCAAGGCCGCCAACGCTTGGGCGTGGTCGGACCGCGGTTTCGGGACACCGGCGGCGACCATGTAATTGTCTCCGCTGGTGCTGATTTTCTCCACGCCATACCGTTCGGTGAGGGCATCGAAATGAGAGAAGAAAGTATTTAGCAGGTTGACCAGCGCGTCGGGTGGCAGCGTGGCGGCCAGTGTCGTTGAACCGACGAGGTCGGCGAAAAGCACGCTAACGTTCTCGGACCGTTCCGGGACCGACCTGGCTCCAGTCTTGAGGACCGCCGCGACCTCGGCCGGCAACACGTTGAGCAAGAGTCCTTCGGATTTTTGCTGTTCGGTCTCCAACTGGTGCACAAAGTAGCCAAGTATCAAAAACGCGAGAGCCGAAGGACCAAGGACGTTCAGGACGAAGAGGACGACCTTCCATTCCGAAGGGATACTATTCGACGACTCCACGACGGGGTCGATCACTCCGCCCAAGGCGAGGATTCCAACGAAGGCCAGGAACCAAAGGGTCGCCTCCCGACGACCGGTGTAGACGAGCGCGCCCAACGGCGTGAGCATCGACCAGAAGATGACGGCACTGGAACTCACAAACCCACCTAACGCAAGCATTAGAAGGAAAGGGAGTACGAGAATCAGGAGAAGTTGCCCGATGCGAAACAGGCTGTACCACCCCTTCACCATGAATACCCCCAGGTTGAGAGCGATAAGCACCGGGAAGGCAAAGGGCACTACGGACGCACTGGCCTCTCCGAAGGCCAGGTACATGGCGCCCCAGATGATACCCGCGGGAGCCTCCACGATCGCCGCGAGTACGGCCACTCCCTTTTGGAGCCGGGCAGCTTCAGTGTCATTAGGGTCAAAGGAGACCCTTCTGGCAAACGCCACGAGTTCCGTAGTGACTTGCTGAATCGAGTTTCCCATCACGAAGTGCGCAGCTCCTTGGACGCAGTCATTGAGATAATCAACACAGTCCAGCCGCCTACAACCGCCACCAGTACTGTCGGGAATATGCCGATCGCATCGAGCAGCCATCCACCGAGGAGCCACGAGACTGCAATGCCCTGCAACGCTATTGCGAAGACGGCCATCACGTGGCCACGATACTCCGGTACCGTAAAGTTCTGCAGCAGCGTCATCTGTGCTGGTCGGCGCAGGCGCGTGCTTCGCAGTTGTTACAACCCGGCTACAGCCTCTTTGAAGCGGCCGATGGCGTCGATGTGGGCCTGAGGGGACTCCAAGCCCGCGTTCATTGTATTGACCGACACGTGTGTCGCGCCTAGGTCCTTCCAGGCCGCGACTTGGACGGCCCAGTCGTCGGGCGTTCCACGGCCGATGGAGACCCGGCTCTCGATGCCGATAGAGCTCAGGTCCCGGCCCTCCAGTCGGGCGTACTCCCACATCTTCTCGATGTGCGCACGTCCGTTCTCGTCGGGGCGTACCTGAGGGAACCAGCCGTCTCCCATTCGCGCGACGCGGCGGAGCAGCGGGTCGGCGCCGCCACCGAACCAAATGGGGATAGGTCGCTGCACGGGGAGAGGGTTGATCCCGGCGTCCGTGATCTTGTGCCAGCGGCCCTCGTAGGTCACGAGCTCGTTGGTCCAGAGCGCCCGCATGACCTCTATCTGCTCCTCGGACCGCCGGCCTCTATCGTGGAAATTCTCGCCCAGGGCCTCGTACTCGACGTCATTCCAGCCGATACCGACGCCCAGACGCAGCCGGCCTCCGCTCAGGACGTCGATGGTGGCCGCCTGCTTGGCGACGAGGGCAGTCTGGCGTTGGGGCAAGATTATTACCGCGGTGACAAGTTCGAGACGCTTCGTAACCTCAGCCAGGTAGCCGAACAGTACGAAGGGCTCGTAGAACATGTCAGTGTGCCGGTATGCGCCGCGCCAGTCCGTACGGCTGCCTGCGTTGGCCCCGAGCACGTGGTCAAAGACGATCAGGTGGTCGTAGCCGAGTCCTTCCGCCGCTTGCGCGTAGTCGCGCACCGCAGCCGGGTCCGAGCCTATCTCCGTCTGCGGAAACGTCACACCGATCTTCATGGTGGGCTCCTTCAACATTCGGTTTCTGAGACTACCCGATTGCCTGTCGAGGATAGGTTACCTCGGCATCGAATCGGCCAGCGGACAGATTGCCTCGCCCGTCTCTTCTCGCCTATACTGCCTTCGAGAGGCAGCGACATGATTACCAGTATCGCGCTTGACAACTTTAAGGGCTTCCGCGAGGTGAAGGTTCACCCTCGACTGGTTACCGTTTTCGTCGGGCCAAACGGCACCGGCAAGTCCTCCCTGCTTCAAGCGCTCGGCCTACTGAAGCAATCGCTCGGGAATGCCAGCATCTCTGTCGATGGCCCCTTGGTGAGGGTCTCCGGGTTCACCGATCTTCGGCCTCACCGCCCTGCTCACCGTTCACCCATGCGCATCTCATTCGACGGAGTCGTCTCGCTGCCACAGCTAGCTAAGTTTGGATTCGCAGAAGAATCTCGTTTTTCCTACAGCGCGGAGTTCGTCGATGGTGATCTCACCTCTCATTCTGGTGGAGTGGGCTATGCGTTCTTAGGCGCGCCTGACACCATAGATGTTGAATCGACGACCGCCACGTCCACCGCTAAGAAGCATCAAATCGGGCCTCATAAAGTACAACTGCGTTTCGGCGAATCAGCGATTGGGCACGCATTCCGGATCACCGGGTGGTCGGACGGGCCATCGGATCAACAAGAGCGCGTCGCCTTGATCGATCTTGTGGACTCTGCAAGTTCAACACTTGCAAGCATCAGGTTCGCCCATGCCGCACGGGGATTCGTGCGACCGGAGTTCCAACTGGGAAATGATGTCGTGTCGGATATCTCCATTGCAGGCGGCCTGAGCGACTCGGAGAAACAACTAGCAACGAATCTGGCATACACCCGACGCGTCGAGGAGGACATCTCGGAGTTGCTTGGGAAGGTCACTGGAGTCGGTCTTAGGACCGATGTCGTGCCCGACCGGTCTATCAGGGTGTACGCGCTGGCACCAACAGGGGATGTGAATATGGTGATGGAGGGGTTCGGGTCCAATGCTCTGGTGTCCCTACTCTGGCAGCTAGTGAATGCCGATGGCGGTGCGACGATAATGATCGAAGAGCCTGAGATTCACCTACACCCGCGCGCTCAGGCAGAGTTGGCTTCTGTCCTCGCTGGCACCGCCAAGGAGGATGGCAAGCAGCTTATTATAACCACTCACAGCGAGCACGTAGTTGGCCGGTTCCTTACGCTGGTGGCCGAGGGTGAACTGTCTCCCGATGAACTCGCTATCTACGCATTTGAGAAAGACCATGAAGGTGTCTGTACAGCCAAGGAGCTGAAGGTGACCCAGGATGGGCGAGTCGAGGGTGGAATCAAGGACTTCTTTGAGACCGATCTGGACGAATTGGACCGTTACATCAAAGCGCTGCAACCGTCGGAATGACCGAGCGTTTCATCCTGGACGAGAATGTCGTTATTCTTGCGCAAAAAGGCGAAAACGAGCGCGGTGAGCGCGACTCGACTTGCCTGAATCTCCTCGCTTCGATAATCCGAATCTGCCACACTCTGGTCGTAGACGGAGGCCTTTGGGCGAAATACCAGAGTCAGCTGAGCAGTCTGGGCCGCGAACCTCAGACGGGAACCCTAGTGCTGGCCGTGCTGAGGAACGCTTTTCGACGCGAAGGCAAGGTCGATTACCGGCCTGAGACAAACTCGTTTCCTGAGGAGGCAGATATCCCGGCGGGCAGCCGAGACGATCTCGCCATAGTCAGACTGGCCGTCGAAACGAAGGCTGCCTTGGTTACGACCGACGCGCCATTGAGAGAAGTCCTACGATCTTCAGGCGTAACCGGTACCTACAGCCTGCGGGTGCTATCCCCTGCCGAGGCCCTAGAGCAACTATAGCCTAGAAAGGCCGGTAACGGTTGGCGATGGGCATGCGGCGGTCGCGGCCGAAATTGCGCGGGGTGATCTTGATGCCGGGCGGCGCCTGCCGGCGCTTGTACTCGCTGCGGTCGACCAGCGTAATGACCTTTTTCACCGTATCTTCGTCGAAGCCCTGGGCTACTATCTCGGCAAAGCCAAGGTCGTCCTCGACGTACGCCTTCAGGATAGGGTCGAGGACCGGGTACGGCGGCAGGCTGTCCTCGTCCTTCTGGTCGGGCCGTAGCTCGGCGCTGGGGGCCTTGTCGATCACACTCCGAGGTAGAACGGCCACTGAACCGAGCCCGTTGCGGTGCTCAGCCAACTGGTAGACCAGTACCTTGGGCACGTCCTTCAAGACGGCGAAGCCACCCGCCATATCGCCGTAGAGCGTGGCGTAGCCCGTCGCCATCTCGCTCTTGTTGCCCGTGGTCAGAACAAGCCATCCGAGCTTGTTGGAAAGGGCCATGATCAGGTTTCCTCGGATTCTGGACTGCGTATTCTCTTCGGCGACGCCCCACTCGGTCCCATCGAAGTCCTGAGCAAGGGTGTCGAGAAAAGTGGAGAACAGTCCCTCTATGGAAATAGTCCTGAGCTCGATACCCAGGTTTTCTGCAAGGTCTCGCGCATCGACCGCGCTCTGCTCGGACGAAAAACGAGACGGCATGAACACGGCCACGACGTTCTCGGGACCAAGCGCGTCGGCGGCCACCGTGGCCACCATACTGGAATCGATACCCCCCGAAAGCGCCACCAGCACCTTCTGGAAGCCGGACTTGCGCACGTAATCGCGGGTGCCGAGAACGAGGGCGGCATAGACCTCGCCCGCATCGTCGTGCTCCCGGATCGCGCGTACCCCTATCGCTGGCTTTGCTGAGGCCCCGGCTGCCTCAGAGACCGTGACCATGGCTGACCGGTCCCCAGGCACACCAATATCGAGGTCAGCGACGATTAATTCCTCATCAAACTGACTCCCGCGCGTGACGAGTTGCCCGTCCGGTCCGAAGACCAAGCTCGCGCCGTCGAAGACGAGTTCGTCCTGCCCACCGACCAGGTTCACGTAGGCCATGTGAACGCCGTGCCTTTTCGCCAGGCCCGAGACCATGTCCTCTCGCTCTCGGAGCTTGCCCGCATGGTACGGGGAGCCGTTTATCGTGACGATAAGCCGGGCTCCAACCCGACTCTGGAGTACGATCGGGTCGTCATCTTCCTCGAACCAGATGTCTTCGCAGACGTTGAAGCCGACCGCCGCACCGCCGACCACGTAGACTGGACAGTCCGTTCCGGGCTCGAAATAGCGCTGCTCGTCGAAGACCCCGTAGTTTGGGAGGCGCCTCTTGTGGTAGACATCCACCAGATTGCCGTCGTAAGCGATGGCGGCGGCATTACGCAGTTGAGGGTCCCTGTCGACGAATCCGAACACGGCCGTGATACCACCGGTGGCGGCCGCTATCTCTCGCATTCGGACGAGGTTGTCGCCGACGAACTGAGGCCGGAAGACCAAGTCCTCGGGCGGATACCCGGTGACGGCCAGCTCGGGGAATGCGACCAGGTCCACTCGAAGGGAGCGGGCGCGGTCGATGTAGTCGATTATCTTGGCTGTGTTGCCCGCCAGGTCGCCGACCGTGACGTTGATCTGGGCGAGCGCCACCCTGAACGTGGGCATCTAGACCTTCCGAGGGCATGCAGCCCATACGGCGACATTATAGCGAGGAGGCGGTCAGCGCGGGGCGCCTGAGGGTCACGTTCGACCTACGCCAGCTTTGCCACGTATTTGTCGATACGGTCCAGGGCACGCTCTATGTTCTCGGTCGAGTTAGCGAACGAGAAGCGCAGGAACCCCTTCCCGAATTGACCGAATGACTCCCCCGCCAGGCAGGCTACGCCGGCTTCCTGGAGCAGCCCGTCGGCGAACTCGCGGCTGGACTGGCCGGTGCCCTCCACGTTCGGGAAGGTGTAAAAGGCGCCTTTGGGCATCGCACACGTGATACCTGAGATGGCATTTAGTCCATCGACGATAACGTTTCGCCGCTTCTTGAACTCGGCCACGATCTTGTTGGCCTCGTCCTGGGGCCCATTCAACGCCTCAATAGCGGCGACCTGCGTAAAGCTGGCAGTACAAGAGACGCTATTCGTCACCAGTCGCGAGATCGGCTCAACGAGCTCCTGCGGCATGACGCCGTAGCCGATGCGCCAGCCGGTCATTGCGTAGGTCTTGGAGAATCCGTCCAAGATGATGGTCCTGTCACGCATGCCGGGAAAGCTGGCGACGCTGTGATGTTCGCCCTCAAAAAGAAAACGGCTGTAGATCTCGTCGGACAGTACAACGATATCGTTGGCTATGGCGAGGTCCGCCAGGGCCCGGAGGTCATCCTTACCTATGATGCTGCCGCAAGGGTTGTTGGGCGAGTTGATAATCATGAGCTTGGTGCGATCGGTCACCTGTTTGGCGACCTCGTCCACGTCAATGTTGAAGTCCCGAGACTCGTAGAGCCTCATCGGGACCGCGACGCCGCCCGCGAACTCGATCATCGACTCGTATATAGGGAATCCGGGGTTAGGGTAGAGGACCTCGTCGCCCTCGTCGACCAGCGCCAGAATAGCGAAAAACATGATCGGTTTTCCGCCCGGCGTCACGACCACGTTATCGCTCGAAACGGAGATCCCTCGGGTGGCAGATATTTCTTCGGCGATGCGCTGCCTCAGGTCCGGAGCGCCGGGAGACGGTCCGTAGTGCGTGAAGCCGTTGTTGAGCGCCGTGGCGCCGGCAGCGATGATGTTGGCCGGAGTGTCGAAGTCAGGCTCGCCGATCTCGAGGTGGATTACATCCATCCCCTCGGCCTCAAGGCGACGGGCGCGGGCAAGCACCTCAAATGCGGTCTCGGTACCGAGGCGTCCCATCCTGTCAGCTAGCTTCATTGGCGCTCACCTTTCTGGTCAAATCGACCCATCAAGATCGCTGCGTAGTATACACGTGCCGCTGGCCATTCGGCAGGATTCGGAGTCGCTTGTGATACACTTCACGCGGCTTTTTCGAGCCGCTGGAGTCAACGATTTGAAAGTCTACCTTGGTGTCCCGCGCGGCTTCTGCGCCGGGGTCGATCGGGCCATTGACGTGGTCGAGTTGGCCCTCAAGCGGTTCGGGCCGCCCGTCTACGTCAAGCACCAGATCGTCCACAATCCGTACGTCGTCAAATCCCTCGAAGATAAGGGCGCGATCACCGTCGAAGACGTTCAGGACATCCCGGAACAATCGACCGTCGTCTTCTCGGCCCACGGCTCACCACCGGACGACTTCCAGCAGGCCGCCGCCAGAAATCTCCACGTCATCGACGCTACCTGCCCACTGGTTACTAAGGTGCACAACGAGGCGCGGAAGTACAGCCGCGACGGCAGAAAGTTGATACTCGTTGGGCACCGCGGACACCAAGAAGTCAAAGGCACGATGGGCCATACCGATATGGCGCTCCTCGACGACCGCGAGGAGTTGGACCTACCGGACTGGGACGACGATACAGAGGTGGCCGTAATCACCCAAACCACCCTGTCCGTGGACGATACGAAACGGTCGATCGATGCCATCGAAAGCCGGTTCCCGAACGTCGTTGTCCGCAACGATCTCTGCTATGCCACCACCAACAGACAGGCCGCAGTCAAGGAACTCTGCAAACTCTCTGACCTGGTGCTCATAATCGGTGCTCCCAACAGCTCAAACTGCATGAGGCTCCGCGAGGTAGCCGAAGCACATGGAGTCACCGCCTATCTGATCAACGGCCCCGAGGAGCTAGACCGTAGTTGGCTCGAAGGCATAGACAATGTCGGAATTACTTCTGGGGCATCGACACCCGAGCTCCTGGTCCAGAACGTCATTCTGGCGCTGGAACCTGATGAGGTGATTCCGATCGAAGGGGCGCAAGAGGACGTGAGTTTCGTGCTGCCGCGCGAGTTCCGATAACGAGATTGCAGATGTTCCCAGGCGGGAATATACTGGCCACCGACCCAGACGCGGATCGGCGCTGAAGCACGCCGGGCACTAAGTCCGACTCGGGAGCGGCCCTGTGCGAATTTCTTCTCACCTCCCCCTAACCTCTACGGTCGATCAAGCATGCTGTACGACGTCATAGTCGTGGGCGCCGGCCCCGCCGGCAGCACCGCGGCGAGAGAGTGCGTCCTGCTGGGGAGCTCGGTGCTCCTACTCGACAAGGCGGAGTTTCCTCGAGACAAGCCCTGCGGCGGCGGCGTCACAGTCAGGGCGGCGAACCTGCTCCCCTTCGAAATCAGCCCTATCGTCGAGCGAGTGATAACGGGCCTACGACTAACAACCCGCCAGTCCAACGGGTTCGAGCGCACTTTTGCTGGCCCTCTTGTCTACATGACCCAACGTGCCAAGCTGGACCAGTTTCTGGTGGAGCGAGCGATCGATGCAGGCGTGACGACGCGATTAGGCGTGGGTGTCAAGCAAGTAGAGCGACTGCCGGATGGAGTTGCGGTCCATACCGACGACGGACGGGTCCAGGGCCGCACAATGGTAATAGCCGATGGAGCCAACGGCCAGGTGTCAAAGCTTTCGGGCATCGAGGTCAAACCGTTGCACCATGTTGCGCTCGAGGCTAACGTTTCACCACCCGGTGGCGTAACCGAGCCCTGGCAGAGCTCGCTCGGCCTTGACCTAGGCGGCGTGCCCGGTGGGTATGGTTGGATATTCCCAAAAGGAGACCACCTCAACATTGGAATAGGTGGTTGGAGGCACGTCGGACCGGATCTTCGTGAGGCACTGCAGGGCCTCGTCAAGTTCTACGGGTTCGACCAGAAGGACCTGTGGGGAATCCGGGGCTACCATCTCCCAATTCGCAGGCAGGGTTCGCCTCTGGCCGACGGCAACATCGTTTTGGTGGGTGATGCCGCGGGTCTGATCGATCCGATGATGGATGAGGGAATCCACTCGGCAATCTTCAGCGGCAGAGCGGCCGCGAAGCACATAGCAGAGTACGTCGCCGGAGAGGTCCCAGACCTGGACGGTTACAGGCGGCAGATCGAGAATGAGCTTGTTCCGCAGCTGCGAGTCTCCCGCCAGTTCCATGACCTGTTCCACCTGACGCCCGCGTTGCATATGGCCATCGAGCGTCGCACATCGATTGTGTGGAGTGTGACCTGCCGGATCCTACGCGGCGAGCAGACGTACGCAGACGTCATGCGCAGGCACAAGAACCTTGGAACGATCGTCGAATTCGTTTCCGACCTAATTAGGGTCACGCCGCTTCTTCGCCGGATAGCCGGGCTTAGGGATCCGGCGCCCCCTCAGAGGTTCTTCCTCCGCGGCCAACATCGCTGACTACCCTGCAGTAGGAGCACGACCCGCTATCACCCCCAATCGATGATCGGCCGCCATGCCCGGCCCCGATCGAACAGGAGCAACTAATCTATGAACATCACCCTGGCGAGTCTTATCCCCGGAGCGCGCGGAGCTCGGGGGACCGCAGTCATCATCGACGTATTTCGGGCCTTCACGACCGCAGCCGTCGCATTCTCCAGAGGCGCCCGCCAGATCGTGCTGGTCAGCAAGCCTTCCGAGGCCCTCGATCTGAAAGCCAGAGGCGTTGGAGACCTGTGCATGGGAGAGATGTACGGCATCGCTCCGGATGGCTTCGACTTCGGGAACTCGCCCTATGAGCTCTCTCAGGCAGATGTAGAGGGCAAGACGCTGGTCCACTCGACCATGGCCGGTACGGTCGGGGTCACAGCGGCTGAAGGCGCCGACGAGATCTACCTGGGCTCGCTGGTCCTCGCGGCGCCTACCGCCAAACGGATCCTGGCCAGGGGGGCCAAGGAAGTCAGCATTGTTGCGATGGGCGGCGGTGGAGAGTTCCGAACGGACGAGGACGAGCAGTGCGCCCTCTACATCCGCAACCTGCTGCAGGGGCGTCAGCCTGATCCAGAGGCGGTGCGATCTCTCGTGCTATCGGGAGGCGAGTCTCAGAAGTTCGGCGACCCGGCGCAGCCGCACTACCATGCGAGAGACCTCGAGATGGCCCTTCAGATCGACTCCGTTGACTTTGCGATAAGGGTCCATCGTGAAGACGGTCTGTTGATCGCTCGGCCGGAACCCGCCTAGCGAGACTACGACCGTCCGGGTGGAGAGACTTCATTGAGACTCTCGTCGGCGTTTCCCATCGTGATTGCGCTTATGACGGCCATGTTACAGCCCGGACCGGTAAGCGGTAGCGGGGAGGACCCGGGCGAGTCCCAACCCGAAAGGTCCAACTGTACCGCGACCTGGCGTGAGATCGCTTTCGAAGTGGAGGCAGGGACGTGGTGGAGCTTCGCGACCGGGGCGCCACACCAGGATTCTTTCGCTCTAACCGATGGCTGCCGTTACGATCGGGCGACGCCTTCCAATACTCCGCTCGTGCTCCCACCGACTGAATCGCTGCCCTGGACGGCCACGGCCGGCGGCAGGTTGGTCCTCATCACCAACCTGAGTCCTGAGGCCGGCGAGGTGACGCTGACCACCGATGTCGATGCCGGTTCAAACGTCTCGATCAGCTTCCACTTCGAGATTCTGAGGCCGCCTACGCCACCGCCGACTCCTGTCCCCTCAATGGGCCTGCCCGCTGTGACCGCACTGGGAGCGCTGGCTGCGGCGATTCTCTTGATACGGATCAGGTCGCCATGGGCTAAGTCAAGCCCGACCTGAGGCGTGTCACAAAGGCCCAGATGGTGGCCCAGAAGATGGATGCGCCAACGGTGATAAGGGCGATGAAGACCAGGAGGAGTGCTTTGCCTGCTATGCCCGAGGCGAACCCGTCTACAACAGACTCGGCAACGTCGAAGGCCTTGTCCACGGCGAGTCGCTGCGTTCCGCCGAAGTCGGCATCGAACGAGATCTCCTGGTAGGCCTCATCTCTTGCGTCGTCCAGGTATCTGTCCGTGAGGCCATTGTACACCGGCCCGAAGGCTATGAAGACGATCGCCGCAACCCCTGCGAGGTACGCCGCACCCCAACCAACACGGCCCGCCCAACTTAGGCCGCCCAGGAACCCGATGGCGATCAGGACCAGAAGCATTGGCAGGTAGACAAGCAGCCGCAGCCCCCGTGCCTGGCTAAGATAGTCACGACCTTTGTCGAAGTTCTCGACGGTCTCCTCATCCGTCCAGGTCTTCAGGTTGTCCCGGAACTCGAGGGTCTCGTAGGTCCAACCGTCGGCGAGGTAGGCCCTAACGTCGTCCAGCACATCCAGAATCTCATCGTCCGAGACTTTGACCTCGGCCCCCCGCACCGGGTTGCCCCTGTCGTCGGATACGACCACCGATGCGACCGCACCAGGGCGACTGCCTCCATCCAGGGCGAGCCGGAGGGCTCCGGTAGTCTCGGTAATCCGAGCACCGTCTTGAAAATCGACCCAGATCAGGCCCTCTTGGCCCGACTCGTTAGCCCGAACCCTCATCCGGTTACCTACGTCGGGGGCGCTAAAGCTGACTCGCCCGGTGGAGTCGGCGAACCCTACCGTCTCTTCGGCAAGCTTGATGAGGTCGGCCCTCATGTCCTCTTCGGAATAGGTCCAGCCGTCCCTGATGATCTCTCGGACATCGTCTATCAGGTCCAGGTTGTCCTCGGCTCCGGCGATGACCAAAGTGTCTCGGAGATTGGCTTCAGTGAACAGAAAGTCGTCCGGGACCGCCCCCAGTACTAGCGAATCTACGGCATCGCTGACACTTCCGCCGAGTTGGTCCAGGATCAGGTCGGGGTCCAGTTGTGAAGGAATACAGACGGGCAGTGAGGACAGACTCGCCAGATCGAATCTCGCCAACTGCGCCAGCGTACAGTCAGGGATGGCTGTCAACGCATCCGTGAACTTGCGTGTCGCGATCTCCAGGACGACCTCACTGGCTACACGCTTGTTATCTGCAAGGGAGACGTTGATTGCGAAACTGTCCGTCTCTCCGGCAAGGTATGGGCCGACCTCGTCGATCAGCCGCTCGGCCTCGCTCTGGACCCAGTCCGGCGGCGCTACGGTGCGGAGAGCCCTGAGTACCTCTTGGTTGGTTATGGAGAACCCAAACGGCAGGTCCACCGCGTCACCGAGCTGCTTCTGGACCTCGGGTTCGATTATCTCGTCGTACAGCAGGTCGTAGGCCTCGACCTTCCTCAGCAGGTTCTTGACCTCGATCAAGGCAAGGTCGATCCGGTCTGCCAGGGCAATCCTGATCTCGAACGTGTCGGACTCTCCGAGGAAGTACGGGACCGTCTCGTCGAGAACGGCGTCGATCTGTTCCTGTACCCACTCGCGGGGGACAACCCTTCTCGCGGACTCCACCAGCTCGCCGCCGCTGATCTGCAAGCCGAATGGGAGCTCCTCGTCGAGAGCGTCGTCCGCCGCGGGGGTTATCACCTCGTCAAACAGTACGTTGTACGCATCGGATTTCCGCAAAAGTGCGCTGACTTCCTCTACGAGCACCCTGGCCTGTTCGCCGGCGAGGATGGTGACCTGGAAGTCATCCCGTTCCCCTGCGATATAGCGCCCAAGCTCGTCGAGCACCTGTTCGACCTGTTGCTGCAGGAACTCGGGAGGCAGAGCGCGGTTGATCGAAGACACAATGTCTTCGGTGGTCAGCCCGCTACTGACGATGGGATTGCTATCGATTCCGTCTCCGAAATCGGCGGGTTCGAGCGCACGCGCCTCGTCCAGCGCGGACGTCAGCAGATCGACGAGCACGAACTCGTAGAGGTTGGCGTCGTCCAGTTCTTCCGCGTAGTAGCTTGGCTTGATGAAGGAGTCGCTGACCTGCAGGAGGACCAACGCCACCAACACCAGTACAAACAGCAGGAGGCCCAGCGGAACGGTGAAAGCCCTTCGTATCCAAATCATGACGTTGCAACTTTAGCCAGGTGCCTGTACAAAAGCAATGCCTGAGCCCCAGCCCGTCGGGGTCGTCGGGCCTGCAATCGGCG
>JAQBTI010000421.1 GCA_027624995.1 Chloroflexota bacterium | reverse complement strand
CTACTTGAACGGGTTCTTCATCCTCATGGAGGACTGGTACCGCGAAGGGGAGGTTGCCGTCGTAGCCGGCACCGGTGGCCTGGTGGAGCACCTCAGCCTTCGCCGCACTGTCTTGCGCGACCTTGATGGGGCAATGCACGTCATCCCGAATAGCCAGATCGACCGATCGAGCAACCTGACGCGCGACTGGTCACGCATCAACCTGGACATCTCCGTTGGGTACAGCGCGGCGCTGGACCACGTGTTCGACGTCATTGACCGCGTCGGCGAGGAGATGAAGGCCGACCCGGTCCTGGGCCCGGACCTCCTTTCGGCGCCCCACGTCGAGCGCGTCAACCGTCTGGCCGACTCGGGAGTCGAGATCAAGATCCTGGCCGAGACCAAGCCCATCCGCCAGTGGGCGCTGACCGGTGAGCTCCGCAAGCGGCTCAAGGAGCGTTTCGACGCGGAGGGGATCGAGCTCCCGTGGCCGCACACCAAGGTCTACTTCGGCAACGCCCCGGTTCCGCCGCAGGCGCCGCCCAGCTAGAAATGGGCGCGGGCCAGGATGCCTGACCCGCGCCCATGGGACTAGCTTCGGGGCTAGCTTCGAAACGGTCTCGCACCCGGTCTAGCCGGCGGGCGCCGCCTCCGGCTCCCTGTTCCCTTCGATGCCGATCCGCGGCACCCAGTTCAGCGCCGTCGGGAAGTACCAGTTGGCGCGGCCCAGCAATCGCATGCTGGCGGGCACCAGGATCGAGCGCACGATGGTCGCGTCCAGGAAGATCGCGATGGACAGCCCGAAGCCGACCTGTTGGTTCGAGACCAGCTCGCCCGTTGCGAAGCCGCTGAAGACGGCCACCATGATCAGCGCGGCCCCGGTGATGAGCCCCGCAGTCGCACGCAGGCCATAGGCGACCGACTCCGCGTTGTTCCGGGTCTGGTCATACCGCTCCCGAATCCGGCTCAGGAGGAACACGTGGTAGTCCATGGAGAGGCCGAACAGGACCGAGAAGAGGAACAGCGGGATCCACGCCTCCACCACGTCGGACTGCTGGAAGCCGAACAGGTCGGCGCCCACCCCCTGCTGGGTCACCAGGACGATGAGCCCGTAGGCTGCCCCCACGGACAGCAGGTTGAGGATGATGGACTTGATGGGGATGACGATGGACCTGAACACCACTGTCAGCAGCACCAGGCTGAGCATTAGCACCACCGCGAAGACGATGGGCGTGTAGGTGCTCACCTGGTCGAAGAAGTCTTGGTTGAAGGCGGACAGGCCGGTGACGAACACGTCGGCACCCGAGCCGGCAAAGGCGCCCGGTATGTAGTCGTCACGCAGGCGAATGACGGCCGCCGTCGCCTGCTCGCCGGAGGGCTCGCCGGCGATAGCCTGGCTAACCAGTGCCAGGTCGCGTGCGTCGTTGATTTCGACCGTCGCGTCGCCGACGAAGTCCGGGTCGCCGCGCATGTCGTTCCGCAGGCGCTCGATGGCGGCCTGCACGGCCGGGGAGTCGACGTCACCGTCGACGACGATCTCGGTGGGTGAGGCGACACCGAAGGCAAACTCCTGCTCCAGCAGCAGGAAGCCGGCACGCACCTCTGAGCTCTCCGGGAGCGTATCCACGCCGTTGAATCCGGTGGTCAGGTCAAAGGCGGGCACGGCGGCCGCGATCATTACTCCGCCAGCGGTGAGGAAGCTGAGGACCGGGTGCGCCATGACCACCCGCGTGACCCGACCCCAGAACCCGCCTCCGCCACTCGCGCTGTGGTCGGTCGTACGACGCCCGATAAACGGGACCCGCAGCCAGCCTATCCGGTGTCCCAGCAGACTGAGGACCGCCGGAAGCAGGGTCAGAGCGGCCGCCACGGCAGCGACGACCACGAGGATCGCGCCGGTGCCCAGGCCCTGGAACACCGTGCTGGGGACGATCAACATTCCTGACAGGGCGATGACCACGGTCAGGCCGGAGAAGAACACGGTCCGGCTTGCAGTGGCGCCGGTTCGCGTCAGCGCCTCAATCTTGTCGTGTCCCTTTCCCAGCTCCTCCCGGTACCTGGAGACGACCAGCAACGAGTAGTCGATGCCGACGGCCAGGCCGATCATGACGATCATCAGCTCGACGAAGAAGATGAGCTGGAAGACCTGCCCGACCACTGCAACAGCGCCCGTGGCGATCACGATGGCAACGACGGCGAGGAACAGCGGCAGCAGGGCCGCGATGACGGCGCCGAACAGCACCAACAGGATGATCATCGCCACCGGCACGCCGCGGCTCTCGCCCTGGTTGATGTCACTCGTCGCGAGCTTGTTGGACTCGAAGGCGGAGCTGGCCTCACCGACGATGAGGACCTCGAAGCCGTCGGACCCATCGACCTCCGTGACGACGTCGAACACGCCTTCGACATTATCAGCCGCGTCGATGAATTCGCCCGCCATGGTGAACGGCAGGATGGTCGTATGCCTGTCGTCCGAGACCAGGGACGGGTCATTGGACAGGTAGAAGTTAGTGCCGCCCCGAGTTACATCGGGGCCCAACTCCTCGATGCGGCCGAAGACCTCGTTGACCTTGTCCTGGAAC
>JAQBTI010000420.1 GCA_027624995.1 Chloroflexota bacterium | reverse complement strand
GAAACGAGATGTTCTTTCCGGGGAGGAACGACAGTGAGAGCTTCATCCTTCACCTCAGCCGAGGCCCAAAAAGGCCGTCCGTTAGTACTTGGAGACGTTGTGCTCGACCAGCTTGCCCGTGACGAGGAACATGACGCGCTCGGCGATATTGGTCGTGCGATCGGCAATGCGCTCGAGATCGTGGGCCACCCACAGCAGATAGGTCGCCCGCTGGATGGCCTCGGGGTTCTCGATCATATACGCCAGGAGATCTCTATAGACCTGGTCGTATAGGGCGTCGACCTTGTCGTCATCGTCGCACACCGCTATGGCGCTGACCACGTCCCGGTTGACGAAGGCGTCGAGGCTCCTACGGAGCATGTTCGTGGCCTGATCGGCCATTCGAGGGATGTCGACCAGCGGCTTCAGCGGAGGTTCGTCTCCCATCATGATGCTGATCTTAGCGATCCCCTCGGCGTAGTCTCCCATCCGCTCCAGCTCGACGGCCACGTGCACCACCGTGATCAGGATTCTGAGGTCGCCAGCGAGGGGCTGCTGGGTGGCGATCAGCTGGATGCATCGCTCCTCGAGATCGAACCGCTTCTGATCGATGATGTCGTCCTCTTTGACCACCTGTCGCGAGGCGTCCAGGTCCCGTCGCCTGAGCGCGTCCATGGCCCTGGCGATGGTTTTCTCCACCATTCCGCCCAGGAGGAGCAGCTCGTCCTGGAGCTGCGTGAGGTCCCTGTCAAAGCCTTCTCTAACCATATGAACTCTCGCTAGCTGAAGCGCCCGGTAATGTAGGCCTCGGTGCGCTCGTCGGTTGGATTGGTGAATATCTTATCTGTGTTGTCGTGCTCTACCACGTATCCCGCCCTGTCGTCATCGACCATCAAGAACGCGGTCTCGTCTGATACTCTGGCGGCCTGCTGCATGTTGTGGGTCACTATAACAATGGTGTAGGCGCGACTCAACTCGCGGATCAGCTGCTCGATGGCCAGTGTGGCGATCGGGTCCAGGGCTGAGGCGGGCTCGTCCATGAGAATGACCTCGGGCTCGACGGCGAGGGCGCGGGCTATGCAGAGCCGCTGCTGTTGTCCCCCCGATAGCGCGAAGGCGCTCTTGTTGAGCCGGTCCTTCACCTCGTCCCAGAGCGCGGCTTGAGTAAGCGAGCGCTCGACCGCCTCGGCAAGGTCTCCGGTATAGCCGTTGATCCTGAGACCGAAAGCAACGTTGTCGAATATGGACTTTGGGAACGGATTAGCCTTCTGGAAGACCATGCCAATGCGAGAGCGTAGCTCGGTAGGGTCTGCTGCGCCCTCATATATGTTCCGGCCGTTGAACTCGACTCTGCCCTCGATTCTCGCCCCCGGGATCAGGTCGTTCATCCTGTTGAAGCTCCGCAGGAGCGTGCTCTTCCCGCAGCCCGACGGTCCGATGAGCGCGGTTACCATGTTGCCCTTCACGTCAAGGTCGACGTCCTTGAGGGCAAGAAACGGACCGTACCATACGCGGAGGCCGTTCGACCTGAGCACCAGGTCTCTCTCTTCCAAGCTACTCCTCGGACCGGGTCTGGTAGCGGTTGCGCAGCACGATGGCCACCGCGTTCATTGACAGTAGGATGGCCAGCAGGACGATTATACCCGCGGCCGCCAGGCCCCTGAACTCGTCCTGGGGGCGGGATATCCAGTTGAATATCTGGATTGGCAGCACCGTGAAGCGGTCGAGCGGACTGGCGGGTACGAAGGTCAGAAAGACCAGGGCACTTATCGCGATGACCGGGGCGGCCTCGCCAATGGCCCGCGACATTGCGAGGATGGTCCCCGTCAGAATGCCGGGCGACGCAGCCGGCAGCACGACCCCTTTCACGACCTGCCACTGGTCCGCGCCCAGCGCGTAGGCGGCCTCTCGGTAAGTCCTGGGTACGGCCCTGATGGCCTCCCGAGAGACCAGGATGATTATAGGCAAGACAAGGAGTGAAAGCGTCATCGCTCCCGCCAACAGGCTCCTGCCCAACGACATGAGTTGTACAAAGAGCGCCAGCCCCAGAAGGCCGTAGACTATGGATGGGACTCCCGCCAGGTTGGATATGTTCACCTCCAGGACCCTCGTGAGCCGGTTCTCCGGCGCGTACTCCTCGAGGTAGACGGCCGCACCCACGCCGACGGGGATCGTGATGCCGGCGGTTAGGCCCATAATCCAGACGGTGCCGAAAATCGCCGACTTCAAGCCGGCCTGCTCCGGATGCCGAGACGGATAGTCGGTCAACAGGTGCAGACTCAACCATGGCACGCCCTCCACCAGTATCTGGGCGAGCAAGGTGATAAGGCCGACGATGCCGACCAGGACCGTCCCCAGGAAGACGAAGTAGAAGGCCGCTCCCAGCGTTCTCCTGAACATGGGCCTCCTATTGAAGCCCTTAGCGCGCGCCTGCATCAGTACTGCTCCCGCCAGCGACGGACCACCCACTGGCCCAGGAGGTTCATCAGCAGGGTCATTACGAACAGCAGGAGGCCGACGGCAAAGAGGGTGTTGAATTCGAGAGAGCCGTGAGCTGCCTCGCCGAGACTGAGCTGCACGATGTA
>JAQBTI010000419.1 GCA_027624995.1 Chloroflexota bacterium | reverse complement strand
GGGTAAGGTTGACCTCCTCCTGGTCCGCCTCGATCGTGGCGAAATCCGGGTGGAGGGTGGCATACGCCGAAGTCTGCGGGGTCACGGCATAGCGAAGGTCGAGTCCCACCGCCGCACTGGGGGACTGGCCTTGCTGGAGCTGCGACAGGGCGTACGGGATCAGCTGGTGCCGCAGCGACGGTGGCGGTACGTCGAGGCCCGTGAGGTCACCGGCCAGGGAGATCCGTCCCCACTGGTCGGGTGGTCCCGCCCAGTAGGTCCGTTCGAGTGACCGCCGGCGGCTCCGGCCAAAATTGATGCCCCACGTGATGTCGCTGCCCGCCCGGTACTGAATCGCGCTGAACGGGATGGCGATCTCGGTCGTATAGCCGGCGTCGGTGCGCTGGGTGGCTGAGCGCCACGGCGCGTCCCACTCTTGGTCGTCACTGTTGCCGTCCTCCGACAACCGCCCGTCGAGCTGGGTGCCCAGGACGTTCGTCATGAAGTAGTAGCCCGAACGGCCGTCGTGGAAGCTGTCGAGGTAGAGCTGGACCGAGTCGTCGTTCCAGAGCTGGCCGTCTCGCACGGTCATCTGGCTGATCAGGGGATCCGGGTCGTAGGCCTCGAACGCCACGTAGAGCTGTGTGTCGTCATAGAGGAGGAAGACGGTCGTGGCGAACTCTGCCGGATTGCCCCGGATCGGCTGGTACTGGAGAAAGTCCCCGACCCGCGCGGCGTCTTGCCATTCACTGGTCCGCAAGATCCCATCGATCTCCGGAGGCGTGGCGGTCTTGACGGCCTGCTTCATGAAGTCGTCGGCAACAGGCTCCTGGGCCAGGGCCGCCGTAGAAAAGACCAGGGCGGCAACCCCAGCCACAGCGGCTCCCCGAGAGGCGCGCGGGGCTTGCATCCCCGTCAGTCTAACAGCGTCTGGCAGCCCGGCCCGCCAAGAGCGTGATCGCCATGGTGCGCCCAAGGCTCATGAACGACGCCAACGCCGATGAGTCGGCGTAGAATGAGGCTGGCCATCCGGGAATTGGCCCGTACAGCAGGCCCGTAGAAACGACCTTTATTGAAAGCCGTCGTGCGCCAGTCATCGACCATTTGCCTGGTCCTCATTTCGCTTCTTGCGTCGTCTTGCGTCGGTGGGGATCCGTCCCCGACTCGAGGTCTCACGCCAGCACAGCTGCAGTCCACTGTGTTCTTGGAGAAGCAGGCTGTGCTGGACTTGCGCCTCTACGAAGGGCCGACATCGCGCCGAGAGCGCCTCATTCAGAAGCGATTCCGCTTTGGGAAGGGCTGGGTCACCCCCGAGCCAAGCGGTCGATGGGCCCTCGGCGAGCGCGCGACTTTGTCGGTGTACGTCTCCGATCCCGAAGACCTGTCGCTTTTCATCGAATACCACAGGGGACCCAGGCACAGGTGACCCGCGTGCTTGTGAACGAGGTCGAGGTCGGACAGATTCTGCCGACGTCTGAGTGGACCGCCCAGGCATTCGAGCTCGACCCGGAACTTTTACGCACCGGCGTCAATGGGATCGAGTTCGCGTTCCAGCTCTCCTCGAAACAACTGCAGGAGCATCGGCTTGCCGAAGGCTCTCTGGCAATACAGTTTCGAACCATCGCGCTTGTCGAGCGCTCCCAGCCGATTCCCACGAACACGGAGTCGGCGTGGCCCGGGCGCGACCGTCAAGATTTGGGTGTCAACCAGTCGGGCAAGCTGTTTATCCCTCTCGATGCCACGGCCCCGATGCGATCTCTGACGTTTGCTGCCTCCGCGCGGCCGGGCTTCGGCCGGGCGACAGACCTCGAGCTGAGCCTCGCCTCCGACGACGACCTTCGTCCGCTCAGCGATGACCGCCTGGATGGTCTGTGGGGACGGACGGCCTACGCCGACACACTGCTGCTTGATGGTCTCAGTGGTCCCGCGTGCCTGGTCGTTGAAGTCGATTTCGACCCCGGGGGTGAACCATTCGCCGTCGAAACTGTCGAGCTCGAACCTGTACCGTCGGAACCCGAGCCACCGTCTGAACCGGCACTGACTCCACCAGATATTGTGCTGATCGTCCTCGATGCCGCCAGGCCCGATCACTTTGGGTGCTACGGCTACGGTCGCGACACGACCCCTCAGCTTGACCGTTTGGCCTCCGAGAGTTTGGTGTTTTCCAACGCGTTTGCGACGGCGGCATACACCGCCTGTTCGATGCCGACGATGATCAGTGGCCTCTCGTTCATCGACCACGGTGTCACGAACCGACGGCGAGTCCTCACTGAGAGCGTCACGACCCTCGCCGAGTCACTGCAACAGGAGGGCTATCGAACGTCGTGCTACTCGGCGAACCCAAACCACTCGGCCCGACGTGGCCTAGGGCAGGGGTGCGACACGTTCGAGGAACTATGGAAGGGGCGGTCGCGGGACGTCTCCGAGGACCCCTACGTGATGTCGGCGCTGGCGAGCGAGAGGCTTGCCGAAGACTCGAGCGCGCCGCAGTTCTTGATGCTGCACTACATTCCGCCGCATGAGCCGTACACGCCTCGGCCCGAGTTCGATCTCTTTGGCGACGACCGCTATGACGGAGAGGTGGATGGGACCCCCCGGA
>JAQBTI010000418.1 GCA_027624995.1 Chloroflexota bacterium | reverse complement strand
CTCCGTCGTGGCTGGGTCCGGCGTGGCAGAATCGTCCGCGGTGCCTCCGCCGCAGGCGACCGACAGGCCGGCGAGTATCATCGATAGAGTGAGCTTGACTGATTGGATCACCGGTGTTCCCCCGCTCTGTCGGCGTTTCGCTCCACGGTCAATCACTCCTCAGGCTCGGTGATAAGAATCGACTGGCCGGCGGGCACATACTCGAGCACCTGTCGCCTTCCGCTGGGCCACAGGACCTCGATTCTATCCACCTCTGATGCGTCTCCAATTCCGAATTCCAGGTCGACGCTGTCCATAGATATGTAGCTGGAGCCAGCCCGTGCCTCTTTGACCTGCAGAAACGGCTCCTGCCCCTCGGTCCGGGCAGTCTTCACGAAGACACGAGCGCCGATTCCATCTGCGTTGCTGCCGGTCCCGTCCACCGCCATACGTCCTCGCAAGCGTATGTTAATCCAGTAGCTGCCTCCACCGCCATTCATCCACACGAATATCGGGCCGTCGGCCGGGCTCATAGTGCCGATCGAGCCCTCCCACACCGGCCCGCTGCTGTTGGTGCCGATCAGGTCGACGAAGCCGTCGCCGTTGAGGTCGCCGTGTGCCAGTCCTTTGCCGTTTTCGTGAAACTCGGTACTGATCTTCCTGGCGGTGAGATTGCTCCCTCTGGGGTCGTCCGTCGAGTATCCTACGCCGAGAATGTCCAGCAGCCGTGCCCTGACCGTAATATCTTCGAAGGAGCCCCGGCCATCTCCTCGAAGCATGCGGCCAGCGGCGGCATAGACCTGGCCCCCGGGGCCGGCCCCTCGGGCGATCTCCGACCCCAGCCAGTAGAGGTCCTGATCGCCGTCGTTGTCGAAGTCGAAGAAGGTTGCCCCGTACCCGAAGTCGTAGGCGGCAAGACCAGTTGGGACCTCCCAAGCGCTATCGATGTTCCCGGGATCGAGTGACGCTGGGGGCATGTATGGACTGGGTGCCACCTCGGTGTACGGGGCGACGTCCCGGAAGACGGGGACCGTCCCGAGTCCTGGGACCTCGCGGGTACCGTCTTTCCGCAGCAGGGCGTGGAGGCACGAGCCCCACTCGAAGCGCTCCTGATACTTGCAGTCGCCTCCCGGTTCCTCCTGAGGCTCGCCCATGCGAAGGTGATAGCCGACGTTGGTGACGAATACGTCGAGGTCGGAATCCCCGTCGAAGTCTCCAACCGCGAATCCCATCCAGTTGCCTACCTTGCCTATGCCGGTTTCGGCAGTCACGGGGACGTAGCGGATTTCACCCGGCTCAGAATCGTTCCTGAACAACTGAAGCTCGTCCCCGTCGTTGGCCAGCCACAGGTCGGGGTCTCCGTCGTCGTCGTGGTCAAAGAACAGGACCGCGTGGGTCCGCGACGTAGGGTCGCCGACCCGATTCCCGTTCGCGTCCTCCACGGTCGGGTCGTAGCCCTCGAATGACCTCCCGCTCGTGGGGTCCCGGAACAGTATGGGCCGGCCCTGGGGGTCGAGCATGGAGATCTGTCCACCTCGGACGCCGGCCGACTCTGCGACCTCCTCGAAGGTCATGTCTCCGTTGTTGCGATATAGGACATTGTAGTGGCCGGGGTGGTTCGGCCGATTGAACTTGAAGAAGTCCTCGTCGATCAGGTTCCCAACATAGATATCCAGCCATCCGTCGCCATCCACGTCGGCGCACGCGGCGCTTCCGGCCGAGCGTATGTTTTCGGCTGCACCAAAAGCCCGGTCCGTAATCTCTGTAAACGTGCCATTCCCGTTGTTGACGAAGAGGCGGTCTTTGATGCTCTCGCGCAGTTGCCGGGCGGCGCTATTGAGGAACAGGGCGGACCTGTAATCGAGCTTGTCGCCGACGATGCCACGCGCTCCCACGTACAGGTCCTGGTAGCCGTCGTTGTTCAGGTCGCAGGCCACCACCCCGGCGCCGTTGCTTTCGGTCGCGGCAACGCCCGCGGATTGGGCGACATTGGCGAACGTCCCATCCCCTTGATTGCGATAGAGAAAATTCGAGTGCCCGGACTCCGAAGTTACATAGAAGTCGAGGTCTCCGTCTCGGTCGTAGTCGAAGACCGCCACACCGGGGCGGTAGTTCTTGATCCAGTAGCCGTCGTCGAGAGCAACTGGCGCGACGTTTGTGAAGGGAGTGACGCTCGAGATGCGGACCTCGTTGCCGAGCGCCGTCAGGTCGCTCTCCCGGCTGCTCGCCGACACGAACGAGGCCTTGAGGCCGGATTCGCCTTCCAGAGTTAGCGCACCCAGTCCCAACACCCCGATGCCGCCGACCACGCCCACCATCCAAGTCGAAGCGGCGAACGTGAGCACCCCCCGCTTGGGCATTAGCTTGGTGAAGCCCCAGAATGTTATCGGGCCGCCCGCCGCCGCGGTAAACAGGAGGGTCGCCGCCGGGGCCGTCCCCATGCCCAGCAGCAGCAGCAGCGCGACCAGGGGGATTTCGAACATCAGAGGCACGTTGATCAGGATGCCGAGCGTGGCGGCGGCCGCGATGCCCTGGATATCGTTCCCCAGGTACGTCTCGACGGTCTCCGCGCTTATCCACTGGACCGCGAGGCCGCTGGCGAATCCGGCCACCACCCTCATCGGCCC
>JAQBTI010000417.1 GCA_027624995.1 Chloroflexota bacterium | reverse complement strand
CAAGAGAGACATGCACTGCCCCCAACTGCGGACTGAAGTCCGCAGGGTCCAACCCGTCCTCCGGCTATCCATCCCCGGAAGGTCTGGAGCGCCGTGCTAACAATCGAAAGACCCTGACCTACCCCCTCCCCGCCGCTTGACAAGCCATCCCCTAGCATCTAGCTTTTAGGCCGTTCCCTAACCCGATCCCAGGAGAGCGCCAGTGGCTATCTCACCCGTCTACCCACTTTCGAACCGGCCCGTCGCGATGGGCGTCAATGGCATGGTGGCTGCGGCGCACCCGCTGGCGTCTCAGGCGGGCCTACGAGTCCTGATGCGCGGCGGCAACGCCATCGATGGTGCCGTGGCGACCGCGGCCGCCCTCAACGTCGTCGAGCCGTACATGTCGGGGATGGGCGGCATCGGGCTGGCGCTGGTCTACCTTGCGGGCGAGAGGCGAATTCGGGCGCTGAACTTCTCGGGACGGATGCCCAAGTCGGCGAACACCGACCTGTATACCGAGGAGACCAAGTGGACAGGCATCCTGGCACCGCTGGTGCCCGGTAACGTCGCCGGATGGCTCACGATGCACGGGGAGTACGGCACGCTGGACCTGGAGCAGCTTTTTGAGCCCGCCATCGACTACGCGGAGAACGGCTTCCCGATCACCAACCTCAATAGCCGGGTCATGCGCACAGCCGCCGCGAGGCTGTCCGAGTTCCCTTCTGTGCGGCTGATACGCGACGGCGCCGGAAAGCCTCCCCTGCCCGGGTCCAGGCACCGCTTCCCAGAGCTCGCGGAGTCGTTCCGCGAGCTCATCAGGGGCGGCAAGGAGACCTTCTACAGGGGAGCTCTGGCGGACCGAATCGTAAAGGGCAATCAGGAGTGGGGCGGCCTCTTCACCCACGACGACCTCGCCGAGTACGACGCCGAGTGGCAGGAGCCCATCAGCATTAGCTACCGAGGCTACCGGGTGCACACGCCGGGGCCGAACTCCAGCGGCTTTCAGATACTCCAGACGCTCAAGTGCATTGAGGGATTCGAGGGTGAAGACCTGGTCTTCCAGCACCCGGAGACCCTTCACCTGATGGCCGAGTCGATCAAGCTCGCGGCCACCGACCGCATCAACTACGGGGGCGACCCCGACCACTCGTACATCCCCGTGGCCGGGCTTATCTCGGACGAGTATGCAGCCGCGCAGAGGAAACGGATCGACCGCGAAAGTGCAGCCGGCGTCTCGGGGGAGCAGTATGCCCGTGAGGTGGCGGCCGAGGCGCTTAGACCGGGTAATCCGGAGCCGTACGACGGGGGCATGACGACCCACTTCGCGGTCGCCGACCGGGACGGCAACGTCGTCAGCGTCACGCAAACGCTCGGCGGCGGCTTCGGCTGCGGTGCGGCGGTCGGCGATACCGGGATCTTCCTGAACAATATGTCCTTCTGGTTCGATCTGGTGGAGGGCAGCCCCAACCAGATCGGGCCATCCAAGCGCGTAGACTTCTGTGTCGCTCCGACCCAGACATTCAAGGATGGCAAGTTCGTTGTGAGCATGGGGACGCCGGGCGGCTGGGGCATCCTCCAGACAACCCCTCAGTTCCTGACCAACGTGCTGGACTACGGCATGAACGTCCAGGAGGCGATAGAAGCGCCACGGATGCGCTGCCCGCAGGGCCAAGAGCTCCACATGGAAGAGCGGTTTCCAGCCCATGTGAGACGCGCGATGGAGGCCAAAGGACACAATGTGGTTGTGCAGGAACCTTGGTCGATGTCGGTAGGCGGCGCGCAGGCCATCCATGTGGACTCGGACGCGGGGATCTTTGAGGGCGGCGCAGACCCGCGACGAGACGGCGGCGCGATCGGATGGTAGCAAGAGACAGGGTCTACGTAACCCGACGGCGTGTACCTGACGCGATCGCCCTGCTGGAGAAGCACTTCGAGGTCGATGTCTGGGAAGAGACGTCTCCGCCGCCGAGACCTGTGCTGTTCGAGCAGCTTGCCCGGTCTCAGGGTATCCTGACCGAGGTGGACGACATCATGGACCGGGAGGCGCTGGAGGCGGGCACGACTCTAAAGGTCGTGTCCAACCGCGCGATCGGCCTGGACAACGTTGACCTACCCGAGGCGACGCGGCGCGGCATCGCGATCGGGAACACGCCGGGGGTACTGCACGAGTCCTGCGCCGACTTCACCTTTGCTCTCATTCTGTCCGTGGCCCGAAGGGTTGCCTTCGCGGACCGACGCGTTCAGGCGGGCCGGTGGAAGATCTTCGACCAGATGCCCTACCTGGGCCGGGACGTCTATGGGGCGACACTCGGCCTGATCGGGTTCGGCCGCATCGGACAGGCCGTGGCGCGAAGGGCCGTTGGGTTCGACATGCCGGTGCTATACCATTCCCGGACCCGCAGGCCGGATCAGGAAGAGCGGCTCGGCGTGCGATGGGTCCCGGACCTGTCATCGCTGCTAAGGGAGTCTGACTTCGTCTCGGTGCACGTTCCTCTGACCGAGGAGACCCGATACCTGGTAGGCGAACGGGAGTTCGGGTTGATGAAGCCCGGTGCGTTCCTTATCAACACGTCCAGGGGCGGTACGGTGGACCCGGACGCCCTGCGCGCGGCGCTGTCGGCGGGTG
>JAQBTI010000416.1 GCA_027624995.1 Chloroflexota bacterium | reverse complement strand
TAGCCATGAGCTCGTCCTCGCCCATCCCCTGGATTCGGCGCACCTCGCCCAACACCTGCCTGGCGTGACGGACGGCCTCGACGATGTTGCCGGTGCCGGCCTCGCCCTTGGTGCGTATCATCGCGGCGCCCTCGCCAATGCGGCGTAGAGCCTCGCCGAGGTCGCGGCATCCGCATACGAACGGCACCTTGAAGTCGTGCTTGTTCACATGGTTGTTTTCGTCAGCGGGCGTGAGCACCTCGGACTCGTCGATGTAATCTACACCGAGAGCCTCCAGTACCTGCGCCTCGACGAAGTGACCGATCCGGCACTTGGCCATGACCGGAATGGTAACGGCTTTGATAATCGCGTCGATTATTGAGGGGTCGGACATCCTGGCCACGCCCCCAGCCTTGCGAATGTCAGAAGGGACGCGTTCGAGCGCCATCACGGCCACGGCGCCGGCGTCCTCGGCGATCTTGGCCTGATCGGCGTTGACGACGTCCATGATTACGCCGCCCTTGACCATCTGGGCAAGGCCTGCTTTCACCCTCCAGGTCCCGGTTTCAACCTTGGTGTCAATTGCCATGTGGGGCCCTCCGGCTACCTGATTTGGGTGGTATTCCGACCAATATTATACGCTCGCTGGGAGTCGTCCGCAATCGGCTGAAGGGGTTAACGGACTCAGTCAGATGCCCTTGTCGACCAGGAAGGCGGCGAGGTCGGCGGTGCGGCAGCTATACCCCCACTCGTTGTCGTACCAGCCCACGACCTTGACCATGTTGCCCCCAATGGACATCGTGGAAATACCGTCGATGATCGAACTGTGCGGGTTTCCTTTGTAGTCGCTGCTGACCAGGGGCTCGTCGCTGTAGTCCAAAATCCCGGAGAGCCCGTTTTGCGAGGCCTCCCGGTAGGCGTCGTTCACGTCCTCAACGGACGCACCCATGGCCAGTGTCGCGACGAAGTCGGTCACCGAGACCGTAGATGTCGGTACCCGAAAAGCCAGGCCATGAATCTTGCCGTTGAGTTCGGGCAGTACAAGTCCCACAGCACGCGCCGCGCCGGTGGTGGTCGGGATGATGTTCATAGCCGCGGCCCTGGCACGCCTGAGGTCCGAGTGCACCCTATCCAGTATCTGCTGGTCCCCGGTGTAGGAATGGATGGTGCTCATGAGGCCGTGCTCGATCGTGAAGTTGTCGTGGAGGACCTTGACCATCGTGGCCAGGCAGTTGGTCGTACAGGACGCGTTGGACAGGATGCTGTGTTTCGCCGGGTCGTACCCATCTTGGTTTACGCCGAGGACGATCGTGAAGGCCTCGCCCTTAGCCGGGGCCGAAATGATTACCTTCTTCGCGCCTGCTTCGAGGTGGCCGGCTGCCTTCCCGGCGTCGTCGAAGAACCCGGTGGACTCCACGACCACATCGACTCCCAGGTCGCCCCAGGGAAGGTTGGCCGGGTCCCGGTCGGACAGAACCTTTATCTGGTCTCCATCCACGGCGATTCCACCCTCGGTGGGCTCGACGGTCCCTGGGTAGATTCCGTAGTTGGTGTCGTATTTGAATAGGTGGGCGTTCGTCTTGTTGTCGGTCAGATCGTTGATGGCAGCGACCTCGAGCTTCTCGGGATGGCGTTCCCTGATCGCCCGGAGCACCTGCCTGCCGATTCGTCCGAAGCCGTTGATGCCAATACGGGTCTGCATTAGATCACTTTCTTCTTGGGATAGGGGCAGTATATCACCCACTATTTACTGGCCGATCACCCCCGCCGCGATGGCCACAACCTTCTCGGCTCCCTTGACCGCTTCCTCGGCCTGCACGTGGCCGTAGACCTCGAACGGAGCGCTGCCAGGAAGGGCGTCGGGATATCGAGTCGGCACGTAGTATTGGTCCAGCGTCCCCGCCAGACTGCCGAGTTTGGATAGCTGGGGATAACTCTCGCTGAGGCGCACCATAAGCTCTGACAAGGAGTGTCCGAAGACGATTCTGTCGCCGCGATGGTAGGCAAGGGCCTTGAGGGCCTTCTCCGCGATCTGGTGGGAGAAGAAGCAAGCCTGAGCGAAGAACCCCTCGCGTAGCGCTACTTGTGCGAAGTCGAGATCGTTCCGTGCCTGCCGCAGCCACCGGTCCGCCTCGGCCTCGCTATCCCTCATAGATCACCACGCCCTCCTCCATCGCCAACTCGATGAAGGGACGTCGCTCGGCGAGCATCTCCTCCAACTCATCAGGCGTGTAGATTAGCATGTCCAGCCCTCTGCGCCACACGTCAAAGACCCCCATGAAATCCTTCAACCTCTCGAAGAACGGGCGCGCCGTGTTCGCGACGATGATCAGGTCCAGGTCGCTATATTCGTCCGCCTCGCCTCGCGCATACGACCCGAAGACGATGGCTTTCCTCGCGTGGCCTCGTTGCAGTATCGGGACCAGTGAGGCGCGAATGTCGTCAATCGAGGGCAGAGTGGAGATTGCACCGTCGCGGTACTGACTCATCCGAGTTGGCTTAGCGTCTCGGGTCGCCCAGGTATTCATATGCGGATAGGCCCGCGAAAACGGCTTTCTCCCCAAGCTCCTCCTCGATTCGCGACAGGCGGTTGTATTTGGACGTGCGCTCACCTCTGGCAGGTGCGCCGGACTTGATCTGGCCCGTCGAGG
>JAQBTI010000415.1 GCA_027624995.1 Chloroflexota bacterium | reverse complement strand
CACCCCTGGAAAGCCGTGGGACTTGAGCCAAGTTTGGTCAACCCCGAACGCGATCGCCGCGGACTGCACTTCCGAGTCGTCGAGTCCTGAGTGCTCGACGTGTATGAACTGATAGACATCCAGGTGCTGTGACGGGGCCAGAGCAGGGCCCGCGGATGACGCTGGCTGAGCGGCCAGCTTTGCGACCTGGAGGTCTAGCGAGGTATCGCGGCCCGTGGCACGAATCGCTACCGATGTGACCGCAGTCTGGCGGGCCTTAAATTGGACGACGGAGATGCTATCAGATGTTAGCTTGATGGTCTGGGATTCGGAGCTCGTGATGACGAAACCCTCAGGCGCCACCGTGAGTTTGGAGCCGCTCTGGCATGAGTTGACGCAGCTAACTAGAAGAAGTGTGGCAGCTACCGACAGAGGAAGCCAGTTGCGCATACGCTCTCCGAAAGCTCCTGTACCTCTCTTCAACCGAACTGATACCAGCTCGAGTCCAATGCCTTTCTTCTTGTCGGTTCTTGTCGGTCTAACCAACTCATATTCCATCGTACACCATGGCCAAGCGAAGACGGGAGGCAGACGCAACATTGGAAATCCGCGCGTCAGCGAGTCGGCGAGCGTGCAGGGTGGCAAAAAGAAACCGCAGCGGGTAGGCTGCGGTCTAGTTGCCGAGCAGAGACCGTGTACGAGTCTACATACTGCTCGGTGGCTTTCTCTTTTCGGCACCTTTTAATCGGGATATAACCGCTCCGGCCCGGCTTCTGAGCCGTCCGATACTCGTTCGCACACCGTTGACCTCTTCGTCATCCGGCTGGGCGTAGTAGCGACGGTAGGAGGAATAGTAGTGCTGGTAGTACGGATACTGATAGTCGTAGCCGAACCTGCGCCTACGCAGCTTGTTGACTATGACACCAAGAATATGCACATGGCTGTGCCGCATTGCAGCGAGAGTGGCATCCAAGGAACCAGACCTAGTCGCAAATGCGTCAACGACGACTATGGCCGCGTCCAACTGTGCCGCAAGGATCGTGCTATCGGCCACCGGTAGTATCGGAGGGCTGTCCACAAATACCATGTCGTAGTCGTCGCGCAGCCGGTCCAGAAGTGTCGCCATTCTAGGCGAGCCAAGAAGCTCGGCTGGATTTGGCGGCGTTGGGCCGCTGGGGATCACGCTTACACCTTGAACCTGGGACTGGCTAACGATGGCGTCGAAGTCCGGTCCAAGGTCGGCGAGGTAGTTACTCAGGCCTGGCTCACGCTGGACATCGCGGAAGAGTTTGTGAATCGACGGCCGACGAAGATCACCGTCGACGACGACGACCCGTCTCCCGGTCTGAGCAACCGCCAAGGCCAGGTTGGCGATGATAGTGCTCTTCCCCTCCCCAGGAGCGGGGGACGAGACCAGGACCGAGTTTCCACGAATATTCGCTGTGGCAAACTGCAGATTCGCCCGAATCTGCCTGAAAGCCTCTGCATACCCAGACGTCGGCGCGTCCCGTATCACCAAGTTCCCCTGTTCCACATCATTGCTCGACCACCTGAAAATCGTGCCCAGGCTGGTGACCCCGAACCTGGCGCTGATCTGGTCTGGAAAGCGCACCGTGTCTTTCATGCTTTCCAACGCAAGAGCCGCCAAGCCCGCGAGCATGACACCCAGAATCCCACCCAGAATGATGTTCTGCCGGGTCTTCGGAGATACCGGGCTGCCTGGAACGGTAACATCCTCGAGAAGCTGGAGACTGTCAACGGCAGCGAACTGGGCCGCAGTGAGGTCCTGCACGTTCGTGAATCCCTGTGCCGCCGCCACACTCTGTACCCGGGCGATCTCGGCCAGGCGTAAATCAATGGCGTAGTCGATGAACTCTTCAGCCACGGCCTGGGCTGTATCCCTGGCGAGTCCAGGGTCACTGGCCCTGGCGCGCACGTTTAATAATGGAGGGTTCTGACCCACGCTGGAGGAAACTGAACCGCCGAGCTGACCAGCAGAGAGTGGCACGGCCTCCCGTTCTGCTACTCGGTTCAGGAAGGGCTTGGCGGTGATCAAACGCTGGTACGTGGCGGCCAATTGTTCGCTTCGCCCGAAGTCGCTACCGGCGGTCAGTCCGGTACCGCGATACTGTACCAGGATGGTGCCTCTGGCTTCATAGACCGGGTCCTGGCGATCGCTGTAATAGTAACCCGCCAGTCCTCCAACGACCGGCAACAAGACCATCAGCCACCAGTAGCTCACCAGGAGCCCGATATATCGCCTGATATCGACGGACTCTTCGCGTGACCCCGTGCTGTTATTTTCCACTACTTGCGCACGTATTCCGATGTTGGTATAGAGTGATCGCGGCCAAGAGTCACTGGAAACGCCCCTGCCGGGACGAGTCGGGACGTAAAGCGCTCAAGACGATGGGTCTGCCGCGTTGGCGAAATGTTTACCTGTTTTCCTACTGGCCAATTCTGCAGATTCGTGCCAGAATAGGCTGTCCCAAGCCAAACTATAACCCACAAAAGGTGGTGCTTCAAGGGCCGCGCAACTGGAACTTCGCCCGCAGAGCCCCAAAGACTGGATCGGCAGCCGGTCTGCTATGATTGAGGTGGACCCCGAAAGTCGGACAGGTGGTTAAGCGAGCGTCCAGCCCCCTAGACTAGACAGAATTGC
>JAQBTI010000414.1 GCA_027624995.1 Chloroflexota bacterium | reverse complement strand
TGCTCATGAAGGACTCGACCGGCCGCGTAATCGGGTTCGAGAAACTCAACTTCTCAGTCCCCGGCCCAGAGCCTTTGAACGTCTCCGTCGAAACAGCATGCTAGTGTAGTGTCCCTTAAATAGATTGCCTGACTATCCGGTGCTTGGTATAATCGGGCTCATGCCGAACACGGGCCTGGCGATCAAGTTGCAACCGGCTGAACGGATGCAGCTCGAGAAGTGGGAATCTTCACACGGAACGCCGCAACAGGTGGCGCTGCGGTGCCGGATTGTCTTGGGAGCGGTTGCGGGTCAGGACAATGTAGCGATCGCCGAGGGTCTTGGAGTGAGCCGGCCGACGGTGCGGTTGTGGCGCAAGCGGGTGTGGGAGGCGGGCATCGGCGAGGTTTGGCAGATCGCCCCCGGACGGGGGCGCAAGGCGCAGTACACTCAGGCCAAGCGAGACGGGATCATCCGGGCGACCTTGCAGTGCAAACCCGAGGGCATGACGCAGTGGAGTTGCCGGCTCATGGCAGAGGCACAAGGCGTCAGCAAGAACACCGTGAACCGATTGTGGCAACTGCACAATCTCAAACCGCACCTGAGCAGCACGTTCAAGCTCTCGCGGGATGCGCGATTCCTGGAGAAGCTGACCGACGTGGTGGGGTTGTATCTGAATCCGCCCGACAAGGCGCTGGTGCTGTGCTTGGATGAAAAGAGCCAGATCCAGGCGTTGGATCGGACTCAGCCGGGGCTGCCGCTGAAGAAAGGCCGATGCGGAACCATGACGCACGACTACAAGCGCCATGGCACTACCACGCTGTTTGCGGCGCTGAACGTGTTGGAGGGCAAGGTGATCGGTGAGTGTCACTCCCGGCATCGCCATCAGGAGTGGCTTAAATTTCTGCGCCGGCTGGATAGTGAGTTTCCACCGAAGCTGCGGCTGCACTTGGTGATGGACAACTACGGCACGCACAAAGAGCCACACGTGCAAGCGTGGCTAAAGAAGCATCCACGCTTTGTGTGCCACTTTGTGCCGACCAGTTCCAGCTGGCTGAACCTGGTGGAGCGCT
Source organism: Chloroflexota bacterium (assembly GCA_027624995.1). Lineage (GTDB taxonomy): Bacteria > Chloroflexota > Dehalococcoidia > Lucifugimonadales > CATQGZ01 > CATQGZ01. The sequence continues at coordinate 1,603 of JAQBTI010000414.1, read as the reverse complement.
GGTTCAGAGAGTTGACTGACAAAGCGATTCGGCGCGGCAGCTTCGTGAGCGTGCCGGATTTGAAGCAGGCGATCGAAGCCTATATGCAAGCTTGGAACCGGAACCCGAAGCCATTCATCTGGACGGCCACCGTCGGGGACATCATCATGAAGATCGATCGGGCTCGGGCGAAGATGGAGCAGATCAAACCCGGATCCACCCTGCCAAGGGGGAAAAAGAAGGCGGCCAATCTGTAAAGTTATTTACAGGACACTACACTAGGTGTCATCACGCAATAACATCGCCTGTCTTGGGCGAACGATAATCCCCTCTCCCCTTGAAGCCTGTCCTTGTATCTTGGTGAAGGTGGTGGGGTAGACCGAACTGTCCTTGGTTGCGAGACCGTGGCTCAGCGTGGTCGCCCTGCCGCTCCAATCTGAGAGCCCGAATCCGCCTGAGGCGGACCTGGGCCACATCGAGCCCGCATCGTGCAAGGAAGGGCCATGGAGGAACCAAATGTCTGCAGCATCCCAGAAAGTGTTCGTTGGAATCGATGTGTCGAAGGACTGGTTGGACGTTGCCGTGCGCCCGACCGGCACTGCTTGGCGTGCCGCGCAGGACGAGGCCGGCATCAACGCGCTCGTGCAGCAGCTCGTGGAGCTGCAGCCGCGGCTGGTCGTCCTGGAAGCCACGGGTGGGTATGAGACGCTGCTCGTCGTCGCCCTGGGTACCGCGGATGTCCCTGTTGCCGTGGTGAACCCACGGCAGGTGCGCGACTTCGCCCGCTCCCAAGGCAAGCTGGCCAAGACGGACCGCCTCGACGCGGCGGTGATCGCCCAGTTCGGCGAGGTCAGCGGTACGGTCGCGCAACCGCTCGTTCCTGTTGCCGCACGCGAGCTTGCGGCCCTGGTCGCCCGCCGGGGACAAGTGATCCAGATGAAGGTCGCCGAGCAGCAGCGCCGCCAGCGTGGGCTGCCGGTCGTCCAGGGACGCATCGACCGAGTGCTCGCCGTCCTGGAACAAGAGTTGGAGGACCTCGATCTGGAGTTGACCAACCGGCTGAGGGAGAGTCCACTGTGGCGGGAACGCGAAAACCTGCTGCGCAGCGTGCCGGGTGTTGGTCCAGCCCTCACCTTTGCCCTCTTGGCCAGTCTCCCCGAGCTCGGCTCGCTCACGCGCAGACCGATCGCCGCCCTGGTAGGCGTCGCCCCGCTCAACCGTGACAGCGGAAAGTTCCACGGACAACGGACCTGCTGGGGAGGGCGCGCGAACGTTCGTGCCGCCCTGTACATGCCCACACTCGTGGCCATTCGTCACAATCCCGTGCTCCGTGCCTTCTATACCCGCCTCCTGGAGGCGGGCAAGCCCAAGCATGTCCTGAGCGAAGCCGAAGGAAAGGTTGCCCTTATTGCCTGCATGCGCAAACTGCTCACCATCCTGAATGCCCTGATCAAACAGAGCAAAGCTTGGGAGCCCAATCATGTCCCCACCGCTTGACAACCAAGACAGTTGCTGAGTCTCCCGAAGGGGCGACAAGTCCTAATGCCATTTGTGACAATCGAAAGACGAGGTCTGGCTGATTTTGGAAGGAATCGTATGAAGCATTCACGTACTGGTCAATCCA
>JAQBTI010000413.1 GCA_027624995.1 Chloroflexota bacterium | reverse complement strand
GGCCTGGGACACCCTCAAAAGGAGCCTTCGAAGCGGCCAGGTCAGGATCGAGAACATCGGCGAGCAACTCAGCGCCGTGCCGTCTTCTACACTGCGTCCGCAGGCCATCCCAATCAACGCGAAGGTCGTGCTGGTCGGCAGTCCGAAGATCCTGCGGCTACTTCAGGTCGCCGATGAGGACTTCGGCCGATACTTCAAGGTCACGGCCTACTTCGACATGCTTATGGACAGGACGATGGAGAATCAGTCCAAGTACGCCTCCTTTGTGGCCGCTCGTTGCCAGGGAGAGGGCCTTCACCCTTTCCATAAGACCGCGGTGGCCCGAATCATCGACTATTCCAGCAGACTCGTGCAGGACCAGGAGAAGCTGACGACGCAGTTCATGAATGTTTCGGACATGATCACCGAGGCCAACTACTGGGCCGAGAAGGACGGCTCGTCCATCGTGCGAGGCGAGCACGTAAAGAAGGCCATAGAAGAGCGTCACTACAGGGCCAGCCTCACGGAAGAGCGGATCAGAGAGATGATCGAGACCGGGGTCATTCATATCTCGACCGACGGCAAGGCGGTGGGCCAGGTCAACGGACTAGCCGTTCTCGCGATAGGCGATCATGCCTTCGGAAGCCCCAGCCGAATTACCGCGCGAGCGTCGATGGGCCGAGGCCAAGTCGTCAATATCGAGCGCGAGACGCAGATGAGCGGTAAGATTCACAACAAGGGATTTATGATCCTTACCGGCTATCTACAGGGGAAATACGGGCAGGACCGACCACTGTCTCTGTCTGCAAGCATCGGCTTCGAGCAGACGTACTCCGAGGTCGATGGCGACAGCGCGTCTTCGACCGAGCTGTACGCGTTGCTTTCGGAACTCTCAGGCCTCCCGATAGACCAGGGAATCGCGGTGACCGGCTCCGTCAACCAGAGCGGCGAGGTTCAGGCGATAGGCGGCGCGACTTACAAAGTGGAAGGCTTCTACGACGTCTGCAAGGCCGTAGGTCTCACCGGCCGGCAGGGCGTCATGATTCCCAGGGACAACCTCAGAAACCTGGTCCTGCGCGAAGACGTCGTGGAGGCCGCCCGCGAAGGCAAGTTCCACATATATGGCGTTTCGACCATCGATGAAGGGATTGAAGTGCTCACGGGCGTCCCCGCGGGGACGCCGCAAGGTGACGGCGAGTACCCGGAAGGTACCGTCCACCGACTGGTCGTATCCAGGCTAAAGGAGATGGCCCGGAAGGCGCGTCGGCTCGGCAAGCAGGACGAAGACGAAGAGGATGACAAGGACGAGAAGTCGCCTGAGAGCGTCTCTTCTGACCAAGACTCCGAAAAGTCCTGAGCGGGTGTTCCAGGTTCTGAGCCGTTCCGGTTATCCCGGTCCTCTCCTAGGTAACAGCCTGTCGATGTTCACTGCCCGGCGGCCTCGCGTGTACCGGACCCGCAGATTTTCGCCGACTACCAGTGTGTCATACGTCTGGCGGTCAACTACAACCCAGGTCGAGCTTACGCAGACCAGGTACTTCTCATCGGGACCCAGTTCCTTGGTTTCGAGTTGCCCTTCGACAGCTCCGTAGGGCGGCAGCGAGTCCTTCAATGCCCAGAGCCAGCGTGAAAACCAGCGGGCGAACCGCGCGGGTAACCGTGTCATACGCACCATGCGTTCTCGGGGATTAAGGTTTGTCGACGACCGTTTGACATAGGGATAGTAAGTCTGCTGGACCACGTCTACAGTGAGAGTAGCCTTCCATAGTGTACTATGAGCCCCTCGCCGCCGACAGCCGACCGACGCCCCAGAGATGGGCAAGGACATCTATGGACCGTTTCGAGAAATCGGAAGTCGGATCAACCGGAATACAGGTTACGAAGCTCGGACTTGGAGGCGCCCCTCTAGGCGATTGGCCACCGGTGCTGTCCGACGTTGAGGCGGTGGAAACCGTCCGCGCCGCCCTTTCCCACGGTATGCGGTACATTGACACGGCGCCGCACTACGGCGAAGGACGAAGCGAGCTGAGATACGGAGAGGCCCTCGCCGACGTCCCGCGGGACAGCTATGTCATCTCGACCAAGGTGGGTCGTCTTCTGAAGATCGGCGGCGTCGAGGACGTGGACTTCGACGGTATCGATCTCGAAACCCTCCCCTCGGACTTGATACAGGTCTTTGACTTCAGTCGGGACGCCGTGTTGCGCTCCTTCGAGGACAGCCTTCATCGCCTGAAACTCGACCGCATCGACATTCTGTTCCTGCACGACGTGCCGGAGGAGCATTATCGGACGGCCATCGAAGAGGCATTCCCCGTGCTGGCCGATCTTCGCTCCCAGGGGGTGGTAGGTGGAATAGGCGCGGGATTGGCCGACCTGGACCTCCTGCTCGGCTTCCTCCGCGATGGCGACTTCGATTGCTTTCTATTGCCCAACCGCTACACGCTGACCGAGCAGACCGCGATCGCAGAGTTCCTCCCGCTCTGTCGGGAGCGGAACATCAGCGTCATTCTCGGGGCGCCGTACAACCAGGGACGTATGCTCGGGCACGGGAAACAAACTCCTGGAGACTTGGAGCACCTGCGACGTTACCAGACCATCTGCGATCGGTACGAGGTCCCGATCAGGGCCGCGGCTCTCCAGTTTGTGGTAGCCCATCCGTCGGTCGTATCGGTCATCCCGGGCC
>JAQBTI010000412.1 GCA_027624995.1 Chloroflexota bacterium | reverse complement strand
GACCAAGTTCACCGGGCTGGACTCTGGCAGGTGCGCCTTGAAGGCGTTGCACGCTTGATTCACCAGCGACACCCGGTCGGCCAGGAACAGTGCCCGCTTCACCCAGCCGGCCCGTTGCAGCACGTCGACCAGAGCGATGGCGACGCGGGTCTTGCCCGTGCCGGTGGCCATCACCAGCAGTGCCTTGCGGCGGGCGTCAGTGAACTGTTTGCAGATGCTGCCGATCGCGCGTTTGGCGTAATACCGCTCCACGATCGCGTTCTTGACCTCCGCCACGTCGAGCGTCTGACGCTGCATCCGGCGGAGGACCAGACGGGTCAGTTCGTCCTTCTTGTAAAAGCCCGCGACGCGGCGAGGCGGGTAGGCCGTGTCGTCCCACATCCATGTCTGATACCCGTTGGTGTAGAAGATGATCGGCCGCTGGCCTTCCATGTCCTCCAGGCAGTCGGCATAGAGCTTGGCCTGCTGCTGGCCCACTTGCGGATCGACGGTTGTCTTCTTCGCCTCGACCACCGCCAGCGGCTTGCCGTCGTCGCCCCACAGCACGTAGTCGGCGTAGCCCACGCACTGGGCGTTGGGCATCCCGGTGACTTCGTATTCCCGGTCGCGGGTCTGGTCCAGTGGCCAGCCGGCGCGTTGCAGTTCCACGTCGATCAGGTAGTGGCGAGTCTCGGCCTCGGAGTAGTCGTGCGTGTCCGGCCGCTGCTGGGCCGCCGCGCGGACCTCGGCCAGTTGCTCGCGCAGGGCCTGCAGCTCGGCATCCAGTTCGTCCCGCTCCTGCTGCTGCTTTAGGGCCGCCTCGTTCTGCTCGGCCAGCTTCTTTTCCAGGGCCTCCAGCTCCTTGCGGGGCACAACCTCGCCGGCGGCCGGAGCCTTCGGCACGCGCTGATCGCTCCACGCCGTTTCCTGTGCTGCGGCGGTGGGCGTGTAGGTGCGGACCAGCCAGTGGCAGAGGTGGTGCAGCTCCTTGACCACCTGCAGCGCGTCGTACTGGTGGATCCGTCGGCCGCTGTGGACCGCCTGGTTGCCCACCTTCTGAATCACCCGCGCCTTCTGGAAGACCGCCTCGGGTAGCAGGTTTTGGAAGCCGGGATCATGCAGCAGCGCCCCGAGGCTCTGGTCGTAGGGCATCCGCAGTCCCGCATCGTGCCGGTAGAGCCAGTGGACGATCGCCTCCAGCGTGAAGCGAGCGTGGAAGCAGGCGGCCCGGGGATCGCCCATGATGTGGCCTTCCGCCTTCGTGGCGGATTCCACAATGGCGCGGAAATCGGAGGGCAGGAAGGCGAAGTTGCTCATGGTTGATCAAAGCTCCCCGTTGAAAGCGCGGGATTGGAGCGAAGCGAACAGGGCGTCTAGTTCGGAGAGGTGTGCTTCCTGCGTCTGCCTTTGCGTCTCACACAACGAAACAGCTTGCGCGAATTTGGCCTGAAGTTTGTGTGGCGGTAGTGCGATTAACGTGTCCTTAATGACCCCGTTGCTGATATTTGGTTGGCCGCCGCCTACACGGCGCGACAGCCACTCAGGCACTTTCGTTCGCAAGGCGTAGAACATGTACTGGGCGTTAACTTTCTCCGGGGACACGATGATCGAACAAATGGCTTGGTTTGTTGCGGCCTCAACACCAAGTACGGCGATTCGGCCAACTGTTGCCCCGTAAAGAGCAACCATCAAAGCGCCCGGCGGCACGATCTTGGCGGCGGTTTCGTCTATAGCGTGCTGCGTGATGTGTTCATCAGTGTCATAGACAGTTCTTTCGCGCAATTCGCCTGACTTCACCCAGGGAATATCGCCGCCGTAGTACCGGCCCGGCTTTGAACGGGATGGCGTCCCGCCTGTTTGAGTCTTGCAGAAATCACTTACCTTCTTCACCTCCCACCCCATCGGATTGGTGACGGGGTCGCCGAACATGTCGAGGAAGGTGGATTGGAGGAGGGTGTCGAGCTGGGCGAGGGCCTCGCGGCGTTTGGCCCGCAAGGCGTCCGCCGCATCCAGAATCCCCGCAATCCGCTTCTGCTCCGCCAGCGGCGGGAGGGGGACACTAAGGTTACGCGCCGTCGTGAGATTGAAATTAGTGATAACACCCGTGACTTGACCATTTGCCATTTGGCGTTTCGCGTCGAGACTGCGTAACCAATAATTCAGATAACTTGCGTCCAAAACCTCGTTTTCGACCCGAATTACGCAAACGGCCTGATTGCAATTCATCTCGGGCAAGCCATCTGGGACTACACAACTTCGCCCGATTGTTCCAGCGATTGAAAGCAGCACGTTGCCAGAATTGATGATCGAGCGTTTGTATTTCCGATGAGTGGAAGGCGCCACGAACAATGTGCTTTTCCTTAGTTCGAGTCTACCTTCCGGGAAATCATTCACACGAATGAACGGAACTCCGCTTGATGTGTACTCGAAGCCATACGTCTTCGGTGTGGTTCCTTTCGTAACTGTTGAACACACGTCAGAAAGTAGTACTCTTTCCCAAATCACTGGAGCATCCCCTCCAGTTCCTTCCGCCCTTTGCCGATCTCCTCTTCCAGCTTCGCCAGCCGCTGCAGAATCTCCTGCGGCGAGTCATGATCCACCGCCTCGTATTCCACTTCCTTGTAGCGGTTGATGGACAGGTCGTAGTCGTTGCCCGCGATCTCGGCCTGGGGCCCCAGGCAGCTGCGGTCGGTGCGTTTCCGC
>JAQBTI010000411.1 GCA_027624995.1 Chloroflexota bacterium | reverse complement strand
TGCATGAAGTGCGGGTCGCCTATGAAGGCGGCCTGCCCAAAGTGCGGTACCGAGTTGCCCGCCGAGGCCCAATTCTGCTTCAAATGCGGCAATCGCATCGGCGAATCGGAAGACTCAACCGAGCGGCTTCAGCGCTACATTCCCAAAGAGCTCCTGGCCAAGCTGGAGGCCGCCCGCGAGAGCGGCGGCATGCAGGGAGAGCGTCGAGTGGTCACGATGCTCTTCTGCGACGTCAAGGGCTCGACCGCGGCGGCCGAGCAGCTCGACGCCGAGGAGTGGACCGACGTAATGAACGGCGCGTTCGAGCGTCTCATACCTCCCGTCTACCGGTACGAGGGCACCCTGGCCAAGATGATGGGAGACGCGATCCTCGCCTTCTTCGGCGCACCCATCGCCCACGAGGACGATCCGCAGCGGGCGGTGCTGGCGGGGCTCGACATCGTCGAAGGCATCGCCTCGTATAAGGAAGAGGTTCGGGCCCAACTGGGCATCGACATCGACGTTCGTGTCGGTATCAACACAGGCCTCGTCGTGGTTGGCGAGGTCGGCTCCGACATGCACGTCGAGTACACGGCGCTGGGCGACGCCACCAACGTGGCCGCCCGAATGGAACAGACCGCGCAGCCGGGCACCGTACAGGTGGCCGCCGATACATACAGACTCGTTGCGCCTCTGTTCGAGGCCGAAGACCTGGGGGCGCAACAGGTCAAGGGCAAGAGCGAGCCGGTTCAGACCTACCGGATCATCGGCCCAAAGAAAGAGCCGGCCAGCCTTCGAGGAATCGAAGGGCTGGTCTCTCCTCTAATCGGCCGCGACAAAGAGCTGGCCTCACTAAAAAGTGCGCTCGATGAGCTAAAGCGAGGCCGTGGTCAGATCGTGTCTCTGATGGGAGACGCGGGACTGGGAAAGTCCCGCCTGATCTCAGAGCTTCGCGAGGCTGCCAAAGCCCATGACGCGACGAACGGAGCGTTGCCGGTAGACATCGGTTGGCACGAGGCCCGATCGATATCCTACGAAACATCGACCGTTTTCGCGCCGTTCGCCGGGCTCTTGCGAAGGATGCTCAACCTGGGTGACCACGACGGATATGAGGCCGTGAAAGAGGGTGTCCGACGGCTCATGCCCAACGGTTCGAGCGAATCGGCGCCGTTCCTGTCCACCATGTTGGACATCGACGTTACCGGAGAAGACCTCGAGCTGGTCAGGCATCTCCAACCTCCGCAGCTCAGGGACCGCGTGTTCGGCGCCACAAAGGGCCTGTTCGAGCGGCTGGCCTCAAGCAAACCACAGATACTGGTCCTCGAAGACGTTCACTGGTTCGACTCCAGCTCGCTAGACCTACTGGAACAGATGATGGCTCTCACGGACCGGGTGCCTCTTCTGATGATCGGTGTGTTCCGACCTCAGAGGCAGGAGCCGTCCTGGCGCTTCCACGAAGCCGCCGCCCGCGATTACGCACACCGGTACACGGCGCTGTCGCTAGAGCCATTGGACGACGAACAGTCGAGAGACCTCGTCGGAAAGCTGCTGTATGTAGAGGAGCTGCCAGAGAAGGTTCGGGCCTTGATCCTTACCAAGGCCGAAGGCAACCCCTTCTTCGTGGAGGAGGTGATCCGGTCGCTACTGGACGCAGGACTCATTATCAGAGAGAACTCGCGCTGGAAGGCGACTAAGGAGATAGCCGATATCGCGCTCCCCGACACACTGGCCGGCGTGATCAACGCCCGTTTGGACCGTCTCGGCGACGAAACTAAGCGGGTCGCACAGACGGCCGCGGTCGTCGGACGGGAGTTCAGATTCGCGACACTGGCCGCAGTATCGGAGAGGCCCGGCGGCCTGGACGACGCCCTGTCCGAGCTTGAGCGTCGCGACCTGGTACGTGAGATGAGCCGAGTCCCGGACCGAGTCTACAGATTCAAGCACGCCCTCACGCGGGACGCCGCGTACGGCTCTCTGCTGCTCAAGTCCCGCCGAGACCTGCACCGCAGGACGGCCGAGTGCCTCGAAAGTCAGGTGGACGAGCGTGTCCAGGAGATCGGCCGTCATTTCCTTGAGGCGCGGGAGCACAGCCGGGCTCTCCCTTACCTGGTTGAGGGTGCCGACCGGGCGGCTCGCGCTTACTCCACTCAAGATGCCATCGACCTCTATTCGAGGGCGCTTGAGATACTCGAGGCGGCGCCTAACGTCGCGCTGACGAGACGTGCCCGCGAGGGACTGGGAGCCGCGCTGACATTCGCCGGACAAGCGCAGCAGGCTGTCGACAACTACCACTCGATGTTCCACGCCGCGCAAGAGTTCGGCGACCAACCGATGCAGGTCTCGGCCCTGAACAAGCTCGGATTCGTGACTGCGATGATGGCGGGAGCGGTCCCTGAAGCGGAGCAGCACCTCGTGGACGCCGAGCAGCTCGCGCGGGAGTGCAATGACCTGGCGGGCCTGGCAGAGCTGCACATGACCTATTGCTATCTCCGCACCACTGCCGGAGATTTCGACGACGCCTACGGCCATCTGAGCGAGTCCGCGGAGATAGGGAATGACCTGGGTGCCGAGGAGCCGAAGCTCTTCGGGATGGTCCATATTGCCAACACCCTGTGCTACATGACGAAATTCGATGAGTCGTGGGAAAAGGCCCAGGAGGCACGCATCGTAGCCGAAGAGGCGGGCAATCAGAAATGGCTCTCTGA
>JAQBTI010000410.1 GCA_027624995.1 Chloroflexota bacterium | reverse complement strand
ACGAGGGCAGCGTCTCGCCCGGCAGGCAGCCCCCACCGATCGTCGACAGGCTCTCTACCACCGAGGCTCGTTCTCCGATCCGCTGCTGCCACTTCTGGGCCCTTGGTTCGAGGAATCCCCGGTCCATGGCGATCATTTGCCACACCGGGACTTTTTCAACAGCTTCATCACGGATGTAATGGAGGAGCGTGGCCGCCAGAGCGGCCATGTTGAGTTTGTCGATGCGGACGGCCCTGGCCAGCGGGTGATGCGCAACCTCATTGACCCTATCTCGCTTCCCGACGATTATCCCGGACTGCGGCCCGCCCAGCAGCTTGTCTCCGGAGAAGAACGCCAGGTCCACGTCGGCCTGAACGCTCTCTTGGGGCCTCGGCTCGTGGGCCAGTCCGAAGTCCGAAGTTTCGAGCAGGCACCCGCTGCCGACGTCGTGCAGCACCGGTACAGCCGATCGGCGCCCCAGCTCGACGAGCTCGGCCAGTTTGGGCGAGCTCGTAAAACCGGTCACACGGAAGTTGCTGGAGTGCACGGCTAGGATCGCGCCGGTCTCGGCGGTTATGGCGGCCTCAAAATCTCGGACATAGGTCCGGTTGGTCGTGCCCACCTCTACCAGAGTCGCGCCGCTCTGCCTAAGGACGTCGGGAATCCGGAATCCGCCGCCGATCTCGACCGCCTCGCCGCGGGACACGATGACCTCTTTGCCCGATGCCAGGGCCGCCAGGCCCAGGAGGACTGCCGAGGCGTTGTTGTTGACCACCAGGGCCGCCTCTGCCCCGATCAGGCGGCAGACCAGTCCGGCGATATACTCCTGCCGCGATCCACGCCGACCGGTCTCCAGGTCGAGTTCCAGGTCGCTATATCCGGCGGCCGCACGCTGCATGGCCGCCACAGCCTCAGGGCTTAGCGGCGCGCGCCCCAGGTTCGTGTGGAGGACGACGCCGGTGGCGTTTATCACAGGGGTGGGCCAGGAGCGCCAGAGAGTCGCGGCGCGGCGTTCCGTAATGGCCACGAGGTCGTCGAACCCCGGGGCCGTGCCGCCGCTCGTTATGGCGTCACGGGACTCGCCGATCTGTTCGCGAACAAGGTCGAGGACGAGCTCCCGTGAGTATTCTTCAAAGAGCAACTGGATGCGCTCGTCGGAGACGAACCGGTCAACGCTGGGCAGGGCTCGATGGGGTGTGGTCAAGTCACATTCCTGAGCGGCTTAGGTTGCCTATTATCCCCCAGCCCCCTCGCCACACCGGCGCGTCCGTTGACCCTGTATATGCCCTAAGGTAAAATGGGCTGAATCCCCCGGCAAAAGAGGCAGGCATGTTCGTCATAGGTCTCACCGGAGGCATAGGCACAGGTAAGTCCCAGGTCGCCAAGATTCTCGAGGATCTGGGCGTAGCCGCGATCAATGCCGACCTGCTAGGACACGAGGCCTATCTGCCCAATACAGCGACCTGGCAGAAGATAGTCGACACCTTTGGAAAGGAAGTCCTCTCGCCCGGTGGAGAGGTGGACCGCAAGAAACTGGGGGCCATGGTCTTCGGCGACCCAGCCCAGCTCGAGCGGTTGAACGCGATAATGTTCCCGCGCATCTACGAGATGATAGAGGAGCGTATTGCGGGACTCGATCGGGACGGACGGAACGCGGTGGTCGTAGAGGCCGCCCTATTCCTGGAGGCCAAGTGGGATCCGCTGGCGACGGAGATATGGGTCACGGTCTCCTCTGAAGATGCGGTGGTCGAGAGGCTCAAGAGTCGGAATAACTTCACCGAAGAGGCCATCAAGGCCCGCATCGCTTCGCAGATGCCCCAGGACGAGAGAGCGGCCGGGGCCGATGTCGTGATCGAAAACGACGCCGGAATGGACGAGCTCAGAGGCCGGGTCGAACAGCTATTTGAAGAACGGGTCCGCTCATACAAGGAGACAATTAGTCAAACATGACGTCACCTACGCAGACTCTTTACCGTAGCTATATTGTCGAGGAATACCACCTCACACAGGAGCCGTACTACGTACCCGTGGCCGACGAGGTCGAGCTCTTCGAAGCGGCCTACAAGGCAAAGATACCGGTCCTGTTCAAGGGCCCGACCGGATGCGGCAAAACGCGATTCGTCGAGTACATGTCCTACAGGCTCGGACGACCCCTCACCAAGGTAAAGAAGTCCGCCGGCGCCAAGGCCGACGAAGCCAGCAATGGACACAACCTGCCCCTGGTGACGATCGCCTGCCACGAGGACCTGACCGCCAGTGACCTGGTAGGCCGCTACCTGCTAGAGGGCTCGAACACGGTGTGGATTGACGGACCACTGACCCGGGCCGTAAAGGCCGGCGGGATATGCTACCTGGACGAAATCGTCGAGGCGCGCAAGGACACGACGGTTCTGATACATCCGCTCACGGACCACCGGCGCATCCTGCCGATCGAAAAGCGCGGCGAGTTGCTGGAAGCGGCCGACGGATTCCTGCTGGTACTGTCCTATAACCCTGGTTATCAGAGTGCCCTCAAAGACCTGAAGCACAGCACCCGCCAGAGGTTCATCGCGGTGGAGTTCGACTACCCGCCGCGGGACATAGAGGCCGAGATCGTCCGACACGAGTCCGGCACGGACGAGACAACTGCGCAGCAGCTTGCCAAGCTCGGCGAGAAGGTGAGAAACCTCAAGGAGCACGGACTAGGCGAGGGGGCCAGCACCCGGCTGCTCATCTAC
>JAQBTI010000409.1 GCA_027624995.1 Chloroflexota bacterium | reverse complement strand
CCGCCCGGCCGCTCCCGGCGTGCGGACGGACCGCTCCGGTGGCAAGGTCGAGCCGCCAGAGTTGATGAAAGCCCGCCATGGCGACGTAGAGGACCCCCTCGACCAGCGCCAGGTCCCAGGGGGAGTTCAGAGCGACCTCGAGTCCGGGCCCACCGACGTGGAACATCGCCGCCTGCTCGCCCGTTCCCGCGATTGTTGAAACGGACCCGCCATCGAGGTCGACCTTTCGGATGGCGTGGTTCTTGGTATCGGCCACGTAGAGTGTGTTGCCGTCCAGCGCCATGCCCTGGGGATCATCGAAGGCTGCCTCGCCCAGAGACCCGTCGACAAAGCCTTTCTGGCCCGACCCCAGGATGCTGCGCAGCTTGCCGTCCAGGTCGGTGACCACAATCCGGTTGTGGTTCGAGTCGGCCACGAAGAGCCGGTCGGACTCCGCGTCCGTCAGCACCTTGCCTGGGAAGGAGAGAGGCCTCTCCCATTCCCTCTCACGCTCGAGCCGCGAGGGCAGGGGGATCCGGTCCAAGAGTCCGGCCGCATCGAACTCGGAGACCATCTCGCCGATGATCCGGTCGAACGCTTCGAAGGTAATCTCGCCTTCGTGCTTCCCGATCACCTTGCCCTCGGGGTCGACGAACATTAGGGTAGGCCACGCTCGCACGGCGTACTCACCCCATATCGCGAATCCTGCGTCGTTGACCACGGGTGCTCGATCTCGTAGCGAAGGACGGCCTTGCGAAGGTTGGCCGTGTTCTGCTCCGCCAGGAACTTGGCCGAGTGGACACCCACGACCGCCAGCTCGGCCTGGTACTTCTGCTCCAGTTTCCGCAACTGCGGAAATACGTGCATGCAGTTGATTCAGCAGTATGTCCAGAAGTCCAGGACGACGAGTTTGCCCCGTAAATCGGCCATGGTGAGGGGCCGGTCTACGTTCAGCCAGTCCAGGTCGGCGGGGAACTCGGGAGCGTTTACCTTTCCTGCGTATTGACTAGGGCTCACTTTTGCGTACTCGATATATTCATATTGTTATATGCGAAGCCACTCCGGTTAGGCCAGTATCAGTGGGACCCGCATCTCGGACGGGGTGAGTCCGGAGTGATGCGACGCCTGCGCCATGATCCGGCCGATTCCCCATGCCATCCGGTACTCTATCATGTGCGCACCATAAGAGATTGCCATCAAGTCTCCCAGCCTGCTCCTGGCTCTGGGTGACAGGGCCCCGGGTCCAAACAGCCCCTTTCGCTCGGCCTCATCGGTCGTGATCAGCAGAAATCGGGCTCCGTATCGCCTCCTGAAGTACTCGCGCACGCGGGCCTCTCCGCCGTCTCTCAGATGAAAATACAGCACCCTGGCGTCTCCGGACGGGGCGGAACTCACCGCCGACATCAGGTCCCCCGATGGCCGGAGGTGGTTCCTCATGGGCTGGCCGGCGTCTAGGAAACCGTGGTCCGCGGTAACGACGATTCGCCCTCTGTCGTCGATCGATGCCGCCAGTCTCTCGAGCTCCCGGTCGAGCTCGGCCACCGGCGGCGGGCATTCGGCGGTGCTCCTCAAAGATGGCAAGGTCTTGGTGGCCGGAGGAGGCGGGACGTTCCTCGATGGTCTCGTGGACACCCTCGACTCAGCAGAGGTCTACGACCCCAAAAAAGACAGATGGTCGAGTGCGGAGAGCATGTCGCAGTGGCGGTTCCACACTACGACGCTCATGTCCGATGGGAGCGTCGTAGTCGCGGGCGGCCAGGTCCTCCGTGAAGGTGACGGCCTATTCGCCGAGAAGTGCGGCGTCAGGACCACTTGCGCGCTGGTGCTGGCCTCAACAGAGGTCTACGATCCGGCCACAGATACCTGGCTGTCGCGCGACCTAACACGCCCGGGAGAGCGGTAGCAGGGCAGGGCCTACAGCCTTAGAACCACTGCCGGTAGCACGGCACGAACTACCCCCGGCCAGATGCTTTGTCGCTCCCCTCCGCAGCGTGACAGCGCTTCCCTTACTGCCTACTCTTGGATCACACCCTGGTGCGAGCGCGCCTTGACAAGAACGGCCGTTCTGTTTTACCATTATTCTAGTGAGTTGTTGCCACCTGTGGAGGCCGTGCCCTGAGCTTGTCGAAGCGGGTGAGGGCATTTTCAGCGTACAAATCGGCCGGCGTTACGGAAAAGGCCTTCAGCTTCGCCTGGGTTCGAGTATCATGGGCATCACAACTCACTCCGGACTTCTGAGACGGTCTGAATATGATCCCAACGTACACGTGCATATGACTCTCCGCCGCAAAGCGGATGTTGAGATGGACCGCATAGGCGGCTGGCATGACATTTCCACAGGCCGAGGCCTCCAGATAGCCCTGAGACAAAACGAGACACAATGCGACATTCCCCTCGCGCGCGCGACGGCGACACCCGAACCGAGGCTGGCCACGCAGCCGATCACCATAGACCAGGCAACCAAGTACGAGTTCGACCATCGGCACGCCCCTTTGCTTAGGGTCAAGCGGCGCGAGAGCTCCATCGCCGAGCCCGAGGACGCCGGTGCCCAGATTCCGAGGCGTTACCTGGTGCCAAGCTAGGTGGACCGTACTGCTTCCAGCCCCGTAGAGATCGTAGCCACCAAATCTCGGCTCGCAGAGGTCGTGAAGGAGGCCGGTCGATGGCCACGGGTCGCCTTCGATCTTGAATCCAACGGGTTCCATCGCTACCCGGAGCGCATC
>JAQBTI010000408.1 GCA_027624995.1 Chloroflexota bacterium | reverse complement strand
AAGGCACAGATGCGCCTTTCTTAACGCCCTTGCTCGTGCTCAAGCATCCATCGACTCAAGTTTGGCTCGGGCCTCCTTGAGGCTCATGGTCCTGAGTTCAGCGATGGCAACTCTGTTGTCGCCTTGGGGTCTGACTCTTCCCGTTTCCCAGAATCCCACCGACGCGGGACTGACGCCCAGCAACCGTGCCATCTCGCTTTGAGTCAGCTTGAGTCGTTGGCGGTGCTTCTTCACGCCGCTCGCGGAAATTCTCACCTGCGAGGGGTCTGGGCGTTTGGGCTCGGAGAGTTGCCGCGACGTCACTGTCGAGAGTCTGGCAACGCTCTTGTTCAGCGATGCGACCTGAGCTTTGAGCTCCCTGACTGTGGACCTGAGGCTCTGAATCTGCTTGGCTTGCACTCGTGTGACGGCGGTGATCTCCTTGCGGGCGATACGTGAAATTTCCTGCTTCAAGACAGACGCTACATCGGGCACTTTCTGACTCCTGTTGATCGATGAGTGTGGGGTACTCCGAAAATGTGCAAAGGAGTAAACAAATAAGGTAACTGACTTTCGTAGGACTGCCGCCGATTCCGAGAGCCCTGGGCGCCGAAGAGATGTTGCCGCATCTGCGTCTGCCCCCACCGCGTTCTTCGCGACAACCTGCCATAACATCCTGAGAGAGTCGGAGCCCTCAACACTTCGACCCGCGCTTTCTTGTGCATCCAGAGGCCCGCCGGACCCAAATCCGGTGGGCCTCTTTGCGTTCAACCCTTTTCAGGAGATCACCAACTGCCACGCGATGTACGAGGGGTTCATCAGGGCGGCCGCAGGGCGTGCCCAAGGCCCAGTTTGGCCAACGGAGGAGGAGAGACAGAGCAATGGGGATCGCACTCAACAACCATCATCCGCAGGACAGGTCGAAGCCTTGGGAGACCATCGACCGTGGTTTCCTGGTGGACATCAACATCGGCCGCTGGCAGGCCGAGACGCGCACGACACCGGAAGATTTGGAGCTTGATCCGCAGCACTGCGCGCATGTCGAGGCACTGCAGGGACTGACCGCCCTCGGACGGACATATCTGTTGCCCAGGCGCGTGATTCTGCAGCTGGAGCGGGCCGAGCTGCGGGGGCGAGCCCTGGTCAACCACTACAGCTCCCATGTGCCAGCGGGGATGTTCATGCCCGTCACGGCGTGTTGTCGTTGGAGGGCGGCCAACCATCGTGCCGAAGCCGCCTACTTCGACATGCGTGATCGGATCTGCGGGCTGATGCCCCAGCTGCGTCGGGAAGTGTTGGACGGCTACGTGCGTATCGCGCGGCAGGGTTTCGATCTGTTGCGAGATCGTGGCGTGTCGGTCGGTCGGCCGGACGCGACCGGCGTTCGTCAATCACTACGTCAACCGCATCGCCGCGCAGATTCCGCCCGTCGAGGTTGTCCGCCAGTCCTTCCACTGGGAGATGAGCCTCAGCTACATCTCCCTCGGCGTTAGCCCTGCGTAACGAGTTGGAAGCACGCCGCAACAGCTCATTTCCCAACTGCTTCCCGCAGGAGCGCAAGATACCCGCAGAGCTCAGCGACCAGGAGCTGAGCATTTCGCTTAATGTCGCTGACGATCTGGCCACGGCTGGCGACCGCGTTGCTCGCGTAGAGCTTCGGGTTCTGCTCGTGGAGCTCACGCACCTCGATGAACTGGAGGTCACCTTGAACGGCACGCGGCTGACCTGCAATAACGCGCTGGAGTCAGGTGGACCCGCCCCCGAAAGCAAGGTGTGGGTGCTCTACGACCTCGCCGCTACACCACCTGTTCAGGGAGTCAACCAGATTGGCATCCGCGCCGTGCGGGCGGCGCGCCTGGCTGACGAGATTCCACTGGTGGTCAGCGACATCGAGTTGGACATCGCTTACCGATGCAGCTGAATTGGTTGCTCGTTGATGGCGCTATAGACCTGTATTGCAGCCACTGGAAAACATCTTGTCTTCTCCCAGGTGCCAAAGTATACAGAAGGTACGCGCTCTGAAGGGAGCCTCCGGCCCGCGGTAAGACCCCGGACGGCACCACGCTCATGAGCGGCCCCCAGCTCTTCGCCATTCAGGGCATGCACGGGCAATGCGTGCAGCCCCTCGGCGAGGTGTTTTCACATCATCTGGGCCAGAGAGCTGTAGGTGATGTGGCTTTTGTCGACCAGACGACCTACGGGGAATTCATCCATTCAGTGTCGGGGTCCGCCGGGCAGGACCGTTGCCTGTGCAGCTTCGCAGTGGAGGCAATGCGGAGCCGCTCGGTGCTCGATATCTCGATGCGGCTGATTTTTGCGCTGTTGGGCAGGAGTGAGGACAGCGAGCAAGTGTTGTCGGAAGAGGACGTAAAACGAGTGGAGCCGGTTTTCCGCGATGCTCTGGCGGAAGTGCAGCGTGCCTGGGAACCGGTGCTGCCAACAGTTATTGGCGATATGAAGATCGAGACCAATCAGAGCTCGTTGCGGTTACCGAAGCGAGTGCCGTCGTCGTGCTCATCGCCTTCGACATCTCCACGCAGGATCGTTCGGGACTGGTCTCTCTCGCCTACCCCCTGGCCGATGGCCTCTTCGAATTGAGGGAGCACTTCGACAGGAAGAGTTGAACTGAAGTGTCGCCAACTCCCTGGCTAACGGGCCGTCACTGCTCTCCCATGTCGGCCAGCAACCGCTCCACCACCTTCTTGCGGTGCTGGAAGCCGGCTC
>JAQBTI010000015.1 GCA_027624995.1 Chloroflexota bacterium | reverse complement strand
TTGCCCCGCCGAGGTTGGCATGAAGGAGACTGTCCAGCAGCGGCCGCTAAAGGCGTTCCCGGCAGGAATGGTAGAATAGGCCCAAATTACCGATGTGAGGCGGTCCGCGTGCTCCGGACAAAGAGTGTGGTCAGTGAGACTGTAGAGGTGACGGTCGAGCTATTCGGACGGGCCCGAATGGCTACTGGCCGCCGCGAAGTCACCGTAACCGTTCCGAGCCTCGCCGGGACCGGCGACGTGGCGGCCGCGCTGCGCGAGTCCTGTCCGGAACTCGGAGGCTTGGCGGTCCACGAAGACGGCTCCGGCCTGCTGGAGAGCTACACCCTCAACGTGAACGGGACCACGTTCCTGGGCTCCGACGCGGTATCTCTTCGGCCGGGGGACACCGTACTCCTGTTTTCAAGCCAGGCCGGGGGCTAAACGGTAGTGTTCGGTTACCACGGCAGGGCCCTCCTGGTCGATCTCACCGACGAGTCGGTCCGCTGGGAGCCGCTGGACAAGCGGGTCCTGAGGAGCTTCATCGGCGGCATCGGCCTCGGCACCTATCTGCTTTACAGACACTGTCCTCCTGGAATCGAGCCCCTGGAACCGGGCAACCCACTGATCTTTGTAACGAGCCCTCTGGTTGGCAGCAGGCTGACCACGTCCAGCAAGTTCGCGGTGGTGACGAAGTCTCCTCTGACCGGATTCATCGGAGATTCGCTGTCCTCCAGCTTCCTGGCGACCGAGCTTAAGAATACCGGCTGCGACGCGTTGGTCGTGACGGGCCGGAGCGAGTCCCCGACCCTGCTCTCCATCGTCGATGGGCAGGTCGAGTTCCTGGATGCCTCGGACCTCGTGGGCCTCTCTACGTCCGAGACCGAGGGCGCGGTCAAGTCGCGGCTGGGCCAGCGGACTCGGGTGGCCTGCATCGGCCCGGCAGGAGAGAGGCTGGTCGCGAGCATCAGCAACGACGGGGGCAGGCAGGCAGGGCGCACCGGCCCTGGAGCCGTCATGGGCTCCAAGAACCTCAAAGCCATCGCCCTGCGGGGCGCCAACAAGGTGCCGGTGGCCGACTCGGAATGGCTTGACGTCACCGGCCGAGACCTGACGCGCAGGAGCCTGGGTCCCGCTACGGAAAAATACCGCACGCTGGGTACAGTCGCCAACGTCTCGGTATTCAATAGGATGGGAACGCTCCCGACGCTCAACTTCCAGCAGTCGACCTTTGACGGGGCGGAGCAGGTCAGCGGTGAGGAGTTCCACCAGTCGCACCACGTCAAGAGCGCCCACTGTGCCAACTGCACCATCGGCTGCGAGCAGATCGTGGCCACCAATGACGACCGTCCCAGGGCCAGCGGCAGGATGGAGTACGAGAGCGCCTTCGCGCTGGGCCCGCTGGTTGGTGTCTCGGACCCTAACGCCGTGATCCGCGCCTCCCAGTTCTGCGACCAGGCGGGTATCGATACCATCAGCGCGGGCGGCACCATCGCCTGGGCCATGGAATGTTTTTCAAAAGGCATCCTGACCCGTGAGGATACGGCGGGCGTCGATCTGAATTTCGGCAGCGTCGAAGCGGTGATGGACTCGCTCGAAAAGATCGTCGAACGTCGAGGGCTGGGAGACCTGCTGGCCGAGGGCAGCCGCCGGGCGTCGGAGGCAACCGGCCAAGGCTCAGAGGCCTGGGCCATGCACGTCAAGGGGCTGGAGATGCCTGGATATGAGCCGCGCAGCCTCAAGACCATGGCGTTGGGTCTGGCCGTGGCCACCAGGGGCGCGTGCCACAACCGGTCCTCTGCCTACGAGGCCGACTTCTCGTCTACTGTGGACCGACTGAAGGCCGACAAGCGGCGAGGCCAGATCACCGCGGACGGCGAGGATTTTTCATCGGTGCTCGACTCGCTGATCTGGTGCAAGTTTTTGCGCAAGGCATTTAACGACCTTTACGTCGAATCCGCCGATATCTATGAACACGTTACCGGCTGGCCGATGACCGCCGACGAGCTGATGCAGGCCGGCGAGCGCATCAACAACCTCAAAAAGCTGTTTAACATACGAGAGGGATGGACTCGGGCGGACGATACGCTTCCGCCGAGGGCGCTGGAGGAGAAGCTGCCCGACGGAGTCGCGGAGGGTGTAGGTCTACCGAGAGAAGAGCTGGACCTGATGATCGCCGCTTACTATCGAGCACGCGGCTGGAACGACGACGGCACGATTCCGGAATCCAAGCTGCGAGAGTTGGGGCTGCTGGACCTTATTACAGAGCCTGTAGCATGACGGGCCGCGCTGGATAAACCTCCAGATTCAAGTCCGGGGATTGGGGAACGCCATATTGGACACGACGGTAGTCGATCAGAAATCGCTCCGGGCGATACTTCGAAACAATTTCCCACGAGACCGGGGGCAGCTACTGCCCGCCCTGCACTTCTTGCAGCACGAGTTCGGCTACCTCCCGGACTGGGCCATGGAGCTGACCGGCTGGCACCTAGGCATCCCGATAAGCGAGGTCTACGGGACGGCAACGAGCTACACCGAGCTTCGCGTAGAAAAGCCCGGCGGGTTCATCGTCCGAGTCTGCACCGGTCTCGGCTGTTGGGTCAACGGAGGGAAGGAGCTTCTGGCGGTGGCAGAGTCTGCCCTGGGTGTTCACGCGGGAGAGACCGCAGCGGATGGCTCCGTCACGCTCGAGGAGACCCCGTGCGGGTTCCTGTGTGGAACGGCCCCGGCCGTCGAGATCGACGGGGCCTGGAAGGGTCGCGCTACGCCAGAGTCTCTCAAGTCGGCTTTGCATGAGGCTGCTGCAAGATGACCGCAAACACGGCGGCCACCGCATACGACGCCCTCGCTCAGGCTGCGAATAAGAGGTCTTCTACACAAACGCGGTTCATCGTCCAGGTGGGCCACTGCTCCCAATCTGTCGGCGCCCATAGCATCGCCGAGGAGATTGAAAGACTGCTCCCGAATGAGTCGGTGCTTGTCATAGCGGGCTGTGACGGCGCCTGCTTCGATGCCCCGCAGGTGATTGTGAGGAACCCTTCAGGCAGCCAAACTCGATTCACAAGGGTGACCCCTGCGGACATACCCGGGATCATCACGGGCGGTAACGGTACGGACGGCGACGATAGAGCTTTTTTCTCGGGTCAGCATCGGCTGACGCTCGACGGGTGCGGCGAGACAGACCCTTCCGACATCGACGACTACATCTCCGGAGGCGGGTACGCCGGGCTGGCGAAGGCGCTGTCGAGCTCGCCGGAAGATGTCATCGCGCAGGTCAAGGACTCGGGCCTGCGAGGCCGAGGAGGCGCCTACTTCCCGGTCGCGCTCAAGTGGCAGGGGGCGCGGGGCGTTGACAGGACTCCCCGGTATCTGGTGGTCAACTCTGAGGAAGGCGAGCCGGGTATCTTCAAGGACAGACACCTGATGGAGGGTGTCCCGCACCGGATTTTGGAGGGGGCGACAATTGCCGCCTACGCCGCCGGAGCGGAGCAGGCTTACATCTACATCAACGCCGAGGCCGAGCTTTCGGCGGCCCGCATGCAGACCGCGCTGGAGCAGGCTTACGACGGTAGTCTGCTCGGAAGAGACATCCTCGGGTCTGGGTTCGACCTAGAGGTCGAAATTAGACACGGCGCGGGCGGCTACGTTTGCGGTGAGGAGACGACCCTGCTGAACACCATGGAAGGCGATCGGAGAGAGCCTCGGCTCCGTCCGCCCTTTCCGACCGAGTCGGGGCTCTTGGCCCGCCCCACAGTGATCAACAACCCGGAAACCCTGGCCAGCGTGCCCTTCATTCTGGCCAAAGGTGCAGACGCCTTCGCGGCCATCGGGACCGAATCGGACAAGGGCACAAAGATCGTCAGCGTCAGCGGCTCCGTGAGGCGGCCCGGAATCGCTGAGGTGCCGATGGGCACGACTCTGCGTGAGATCGTCTACGAAATGGCAGGCGGACCGGAGGACGGGCAAAGCCTTACCGCTATCGCCGTCGGCGGGCCATCGAGTGGCATCCTGCCACCGTCGATGCTCGACACGGCCATCAAACCGGGGCTGCTGCACGAGTCGGGCGTGATGCTCGGGGCTGGAGGGATCATAGCGCTGGACGAACGAGTCGGCGTGGTCGAGATGCTGCGCAAACTCGCCGCCTACAATGCCGATGAGTCCTGCGGCAAATGCACTCCTTGCCGTGAAGGCACCCCTCGGATCGTCGACGCGGTGGACAGGCTCTTGAGCGGAAGTGGGTCGCTGAACGACCTAGAAGAAGCCAGGTATCTGGCAAATGTGGTGAATTCGGCCTCGCTGTGCGGGCTGGGCCAGGCAGCCGGAAACCCCGTCACAAGCGTCCTGCACTTCTTCGGAGAAGAGCTGGCCGAGCTGGTGGGAGTCCGGTGAGCTCAAAAAAGATTCCGATGAACGGTACCCAGCCGTGATCAGGCTGGGTCGGCTCGCGTCTGGAAAAAGCAGGTTAGATACTCGGAAAAGAGGTTGCGGGAATCGAATCTGCGAATCCGACAAAAGGATAGCTGCCATCTTCATGCTCGCGGCCATTCTCCATCCATGAAGGACGTCGAGTTGAAGTTGCTCTTTGGCGCAACATGTGACGGGCTAAGACAAGAGAGTAGATAACGAGCGTTGCTGCGTCTGGCTGCCCACGGGCACAAGATATCGTTGGGAGAAGAGCGTGAGGTGCAAGTGCAGGCGTCAATCGCCATGCACTGGCGCCTTGTGGGGTTCCACGTTGAGCTCGACTCGTACGGCTCGGGGCCGGCCGTCAGACGACCGGATTTTGGAGTCTGGCTGCCATACACGCGGCAGTACCTCTTCCTGGAGTTCAAGGAGATTTGGCCGGGCGGTGGGTGCCAATCGGCACTGAAGGATCTCGGCAAGCTCAACGAGATGTTCGAGACCGGTGACCGGAACGTTGGATTGCTCACTGTGGGATTCGCATCGTCCAGCACGAATGAGCTTAAGTTTCAACAGCAGCACGAAGCCATGTCCGGGAAAATCCAAGAGTCGGGCCTTTACGGAAAGGTCGGACTTAAGAAAATTCCCATTATCGATGATGGGTTTCCTATCGTCTGCGTAGGAATGTGGGTTCGCGGGTTATCGAACGACCAGATTGGGAGCCCACTGTGACAATCACGCTTTCTATTAACGGGCAGCTGGTAGAGGCACCGGACGGAGCCTCCGTTCTGGACGCAATCAACGGCTCGGGGACGTATATCTCGCAGCTTTGCAAGGACGCCGACATGACGCCGATCGGGGCCTGCCGCACCTGCCTGGTGCAGATCGACGGGCAGCGCGGGTTCCCGGCCTCTTGCTCGGTGCCGGCGGCCGAGGGCATGAAGGTCTGGACTGACACGCCCGAGGTCAAGGGCATACGAAAGGGCGTGGTCGATCTGACTCTGGGTATGCTGCCGCAGAACGGGGCGGACGGGTACCGAGAGCTGTCGGTCGCGGCCAAGCACCACGACATCTCTAAACCCCGATGGGACGGTCGTGAACGGGAGCAGGTCGATGCCAGCAACCCCATCTTCAACATCGCCATGGACTCCTGCATCCTGTGCGGCCGGTGCGCTAAGGGTTGTCAGGAGGGCGCGCAGTTCATCGGTGCTATCGACCTCCTGGGTAGCGGCCAGAGCAGCCGCATCGGCACCTTCATGGACCGGCCCCTGGTGGAGTCGATATGCACCACTTGCGGGCAGTGTCTTTCCGTCTGTCCGACGGGAGCTATCCAGGTCAAAGAGTCACTGTCCCAGACGCTCAAGAGCGTGACGACGACCTGCCCGTACTGCGGCGTCGGCTGCGGCATCAAGGCACAGGTCGACGACACCGACCGGATCATCGAGATGCTCGACGACCCCGACAATCAGTCGAGCCTGGGTATGCTCTGCGTCAAAGGCCGCTTCGGGTACACCTTCGTCCACCACGAGGACCGGCTGACCGCCCCCCTTGTGCGCAAGGACGGCGTCCTCACTCCAGTCTCGTGGGACGAGGCCCTGGACTACGTGGCCGAACGGCTTGTCGAATATCGCGGCGACTCGTTCGCGACGCTCTGTTCGGCCAAGGCCACCAACGAAGACGGCTACATACAGCAGAAGTTCGCGCGTTTGCTCATGCAGAGCAACCACATAGACCACTGCACGCGGCTATGCCACTCGCCATCGGTGGAGGCGATGCTGACGGCGCTGGGCAGTGGCGCGACGAGCAACTCGTACATCGACTACGAGGAGGCGGGCTGCCTGGTGATCATCGGGTCGGACGCCAACTCGAACCACCCGGTTGCAGCCTCGCGAATGCGGCGGGCGGTGATTGAGCGGGGCGCCAAGCTGATCGTAATCAACCCTCGCCGGATCGACATGTGCGACTTCGCGGAACTCTGGCTGCGCCCCAGACCCGGGACCGATGTCGCGCTGCTCAACGCCATGGCCAAAGTGGTCCTGGACGAAGGTCTGACCGACGAAGAGTTCGTTAGCGACCGGACCGAGGGATTTGAAGAGTGGCGGCAGATCGTCGAGAAGTACGACTTGGCTTACGCCGAAGGGATCACAGGAGTCCCGGCGGAGGATATCGCAAAGGCCGCACGAATCTACGCCAGCCCTCCGTTCAGCGGCTCGTGCCTAATCTGGGGCATGGGCATAACCCAGCACACGAACGGAACGCCTAACGCCCACGGCCTTCTCAATCTTGCCCTCGTGGCCGGGCAGATGGGCAGGCCCGGCTCCGGGATATCCCCTCTCAGGGGCCAGAACAACGTGCAAGGTTGCGGTGACGCGGGCTGCCTTCCGGACGCTTATCCCGGCTACCAGACCATCGGCCCGGAGACGGTCGCGAAGTTCGAAAAGGCCTGGAGCAACCACCCGCTGCCGCCCGAGAAGGGCCTCGTCATCACAGACATGGTCGAGGAGATCATCAAGGGCCGGATCAAGGCGATGTACATCACGGGCGAGAATCCACTGCTGAGCGAGCCGGACCTCCACCACGCTGAGGAAGCCTTCAAGAAGCTCGATTTCTTGATCGTGCAGGACATCTTCCTGCATGAGACTGCCCAGATTGCGGACGTCGTGTTGCCTGCAACGTCGTTCGCTGAGAAGGACGGTACGTTCACCAATAGCGAGCGGCGAGTCCAGCGGGTGCGGAAAGCGGTCGAGCCCATTGGGAACAGTCGGCCGGACTGGGAGATCATCACCGACCTTGGCCGTCGGGTGAGCCAAAAACTGGGCCTCGATCTGGAGCACGAGTTTAGCTACTCGCACCCGTCAGAGCTCTGGGACGAGATGGCGGGTCTCACACCGAGCCTCGCCGGGATATCGTACGACAGGCTCGACGCTGAGGGCGGTATCCAGTGGCCCTGCCCTACCCCGGACCACCCCGGTACACGATTCCTGTACGAAACGGACTTCCCCCGAGGTCCGCGAGCTAAATTCGTAGCCTTCGACCAGGGACCGGCTGCGCAGGAGATGCCGTCAAAACGCTTCCCACTTATCCTCAACACGGGCCGAATCCTGTACCACTGGCACGGCGGGACGATGACGCGGCGGGCGTCCGGACTGCTGGCGCGAGCCCCAGAGCTGGAGATCGCAATGAGTGCTGAGGACGGAGAGCGGTTCAAGGTCGGCGACGGCGAGTGGGTCCGCCTACGATCGCGGCGCGGTGACCTGGAGGGACGGGTGCTCTACACCGACAAGATGAGGGCCGGCGAGGTCTTCGTTCCGTTCGTCAAGCTGGAAAAGCACGCCGCGAACTTCTTGACTAACGCAGTTCTCGACCCGGACTCGAAGATACCCGAGTACAAGGTCTGCGCGGTGCGGATCGAGAAGGTCGAAGAACCGGTCCGAGCCTAGGAGGTCGGGGAACCCCCATCCCGAATTTCCTCCGCTACCCGGGGGAAGGGGTAAGAGTCCTCGCCTTTCCACACCACTCGCAAGGGGGTACAATCCTGCCTGACCTCCATACGACCCGGAGCACATGCCCATGACGACCCCACTCAGCCAGATGCCCAAGCCGGGGGCGGAACAGTACCAGGACGCGCGTAAGCTCTTCATGGTGCCAGCCATCGTGTTTCCACCGGAGGCCTCTGAGGAAGCTCAACGCCTACAGGAGTCTTACTGGTCCGAGGTGCGAGAGCACGTCAACAAGCTGGAGCGGTCGATGGGCCAGGTAACGCACATCTACCACGAGACCGTGTTCGCCGATGGGGACGAGGGGATGACTCTGCTCCAGAGCCTGAACCCCATGGGCGGCCCGTTTATCCAGGCGATGTGCCAGTCGAGCGCGAAGCTGGAGGCTACCGAGGACCGGGCTCTGGTTGAGGAGAGCTCGGACTGGCAGCGCTGTCTGTCGATTGGCCTGATGAGCGAGAAGGTCCGGACGCTGGCGCTGGATTCATTTCAGGAGATTACTGCAAACCGTTACAAGCACGTCTCCAAGACCATAGATGAGACGCTGAAAGAGGGGGAGGTCGGCGCTCTCTTTGCAGGAGAGGAGCATCGTATCCAGTTCCCCTCGGACATCCAGGTCTTTTACGTGGCTCCTCCGTCGCTCGACGCACTCAAGCGCTGGATCAACGACCAGATGCGCGCGCCTGCCCCACCGAGCGAGCCGACCGAGCCGCCTGAGCAATCAGAGAGCGCGGGCTAGGCCGTGGCGGACGGCGGGAGGAAGCTCCGCAGCCGGACGTGGTTCGACACTCCGGAGCTCTACGGTTCACTCCGTCGGGCAGCCTTCAAGGCCCAGGGATTTACCGAAGGGGCGTACGAGGGCCGGCCGATAATCGGTATCTGCAACTCCTGGAGCGAGCTCACCCATTGCAACGCCCATCTGCGAGACCTGGCGCAGGCGGTCAAGCGGGGCGTCTGGCAGACCGGAGGCTTCCCCCCTCGAGTTCCCGGTGATGTCGCTCGGCGAGTACAACATGCGCCCGACGACGATGCTCTACCGCAACCTGATGAGCATGGATGTCGAGGAGTCGATTACGGCAAACCCGCTCGACGGCGTCGTGCTCCTCGGCGGCTGCGACAAGACCACTCCAGCACTGCTCATGGGCGCCGCCAGCGCCGACGTACCGGCTATCCTGGTTACGGGATGGCCTCAGCTCAAAGGAAACTGGCGAGGCGAGGAGCTTGGCTCCTGCACCGACTGTCGCCGGTACCACCAGGAACTGAGGGCGGGCAAGATTACCGAAGATTATTGGACGGAGATCCAGAGCAGTATTATCCGCAGCGCGGGCCACTGCATGGTTATGGGGACCGCCTCGACGATGGCCGCGATGGGAGAGGCCCTGGGCATCGCTCTCCCCGGCAACACCGACATCCCGGCGCCGGATTCGCGCAGGGCACAGTTGGCTGAGTCGGCGGGACGGCGCATCATGGACCTCGTGGAGGACGACGTCAGGCCCTCCAAGCTCCTGACCGAAGAGGCGTTCGAGAACGCCATCCGGACTCTGCACGCCATCGGCGGCTCAACGAACGCCATCATCCACCTGGCTGCCATCGCTGGCCGAGCCGGAATCGAACTACCCCTCGAACGGTTCGACGAGCTGTCCAGGGAGACGCCGTTCATCCTGGACCTGAAGCCCTCGGGCCGGTTCGTCATGGAAGACTTCTTCTATGCAGGCGGGCTCTCCGCGGTGCTGAAGGAGCTTACCCCGCTGCTCCGAGCGGATGCGCCAACAGTTACAGGAAAGAGCCTGGGCGAAAACGTAGCGGAGTCGCCCGTCCATAGCTGCGAACTGGTCAGGACAATAGACAAGCCCCTTGCGCCCCGAGGGTGGTCTGGCGGTCCTACGGGGCTCCCTGGCGCCAAGTGGAGCAGTCATACGGCCGACCTCAGCGTCGCCGGGCCTGTTGACGCATCGCGGACGCGCCGTCGTCTTCGAGGACCACGACGACCTCGAGCGGCGCATCGACGACCCCGATCTGGACGTGCGCCCGGATGACGTGCTGGTCCTGCGCAGCGCGGGCCCTGTCGGAGCGCCGGGGATGCCGGAGTGGGGCTTCCTGCCGTTGCCGAAGAAGCTCCTTGAGCAGGGCGTCCGAGACATGGTCAGGCTAAGCGACGCGCGCATGAGTGGGACCGCATTCGGCACCGTGGTCGTACACGTCGCGCCGGAATCGGCGGCCGGCGGACCGCTGGGGGCCGTCAGGAACGGCGACCTGATCGAGCTGGATGTCCCGGGCCGAAGGTTAGACCTTCTCGTGGAGGACGCCGAGGTCCAGAGTCGCCTCTCCGAAGCCTCGAAGCCCGTCGCCCATCACGGCCGTGGCTATAGGTGGATGTTCGCACGGCACGTTCTCCAGGCCGACCAGGGCTGCGACTTCGACTTCCTGAGAGCAGAGGGACTGATCGGAGCTGGGAGCGAAAACGTACCTCCAGCCATCCCTTAACGAACGGAGCTATCATGCAGAACAATGTTGTCCGCTACGGGGTTCTCAGCACCGCGAATATCGCCCTCAAACGGCTTATTCCAGCCGCACGAGAAACGAGCAACTCCGAGGTCGTCGCGATCTCCAGCCGGGACGAATCCAAGGCGAGAGCGGCGGCTGAGGACCTCGACATTCCGACCTGGTACGGCTCCTACGACGAGCTAATCGCAGACCCGGACCTCGACGCCGTAATAAATCCGCTGCCCAACTCGATGCACTGTGAGTGGACCATCAAGGCGGCGGAGGCTGGCAAGCACATCCTTTGCGAAAAGCCGCTGGCAGTAACCACTGACGAGGCGCGCCGAATGATCGCCGCTGCAAAGGCGAATAACGTAGTACTAGTCGAGGCGTTCACGCACAGGTGGAACCCACACCTGAGAACAGCGCGCCGGTTGATCGCAGAGGGCGCGATCGGCCACGTCACCAGCCTGCACTCGGCCCTAACGTTCCCGCTCGCCGAGCGGCAGGGCAACATCCGTTTCTCCAAGGAGCTCTCCGGCGGCAGCATGATGGACGCCGGATGCTATGCCGTATACGCGTGTCGGTTCGTGCTCGGAAAGGAGCCTATACGCGCTTCGGCGTTCGCCTATGACTCGGGCGGCTACGACGTGGACACCAGCTTCAGCGGCCTTCTGGAGTTCCCCGGCGGGGCCGTCGCCCACGTCGGCAGCAGTATGGAGCAGCCACGGCGATGCGAGTTGATCGCGATCGGCTCTGAAGGCCGAATTGAGATACCGGACATGTTCGATGACAGTGGCCCGGTGGTCATCAAGATCGGAGACGAGGAACGAATCGAGGCTATGCCGGCACCCAACCGGTTTCGCGTCCAGATGGACGAGTTCTCGGAGTGCGTGCTTACCGGAAAGCCGCCGGAGTTCCCGGCCGAGGACGGTTTGGCTAATACTGCCGCCCTCGTCGCGCTGCTGACGGCGGCCCGAGACGGCACGGTGGTGGACGTCGAGCAGCCCGGATAGGTCCCGGGGGTAGCGGCAGCCCCTACGGCGAATCCAGTCTCGACAGCATCTCCTCGATCCTGGTGGTGCGCTCTCGGCTTGACGCGAGGCGCTCGCGTTCGCGCTCGATTACGTCTTCCGGGGCCTTGGAAACGAACTGCTCGTCCTCCAGTCTGGCCGAGAGGCGAGTCACGTATTTCGAGATCTCCTCGCGCTCGTCCGCGAGGCGGGCGCGCTCTCGGTCCAGGTCCACAAGTCCGCCCAACGGGACGGTCACCGTGCCTCCGGTCAACACTAGCGCGACTCGATCGTTCGAAGACTCACCGACGCGCCCAGAGCCGACGATCAGAGGGTCTATGCCCGCCTGAGACTTGACGGTCGGTGCCTCCTCTTCGAGCACGGTGGCCAGCGCGGGCGCGTCCAGAGCCGCCTCCAGCCTCTGGTTCGCTTCTATTCGGAACTCCGCTCTGAGGTTCCTCACCGACCGAACGATCTCGATGACGGCGCCGATTTCCGACTCGGCCTGCTCATCGATGAGAGCTTCGTCGGACTCGGGATAAGGAGCGACGATGAGCGCCTCGGGCCTGTCCGGCTCCTCGGGCAGATGGTCGACCAGGGTCCGCCATATCTCTTCGGTGACGAAAGGCATGAAGGGATGGAGAAGCCTGAGCACCCGTTCGAGGACATGGGCCAGGACCGGCAGCGGCGACGGTCCGCCGGCCTCGTCGGACCTCATGCGGACTTTGGCCATCTCGATATACCAGTCGCAGTACTCGTTCCAAAGGAAGTCGTGGACGACTCGCTGGGCCTCGCCGAACTGGAACTCCTTCATGAACCCATCTACCTGGCCGGCCACGCGGTTCAGGCGGCTCAGTATCCAGCGGTCGTGACGATGTTTCGGGTCCGGGTCGTGCCAGCCGTCCAAGCCAGCCTCGTCCCCTAGGTTGGACATGACGAAACGGGCGGCGTTCCACAGCTTGTTAGCGAAGTTGCGGCTGGCCTCCATCTTCTGCTCGTTGAGACGCATGTCGTTGCCGGGTGAGTTGCCGACGTTCAGCGCGAACCGCAGGGCGTCAGCGCCGTAGAGGTCTATTAGGTCAAGGGGGTCCATCACGTTGCCCTTGGACTTGCTCATCTTGACCCCTGAAGGATCCCGGACCAGGCCATGCAAATAAACGGTCTCAAACGGTATCTGGCCAGTGTTTTCGAGCCCCATCATGACCATGCGCGCCACCCAGAAGAAGAGGATGTCGTGGCCAGTCTCCAGGACAGTACTGGGATGGAAGTACTCCAGGTCCGCGGTCTCGTCGGGCCAGCCTAACGTCGAGTGCGGCCAAAGGGCCGAGCTGAACCAGGTGTCCAACACGTCCGGGTCGCGCTCCAGCTCAGCCGAGTCACAGTTCGGACACGACTTCGGGTCCTCGAGCTCGACGACGACCTCGGCGCAGTCCTGGCAGTACCAGACCGGGAGGCGGTGCCCCCACCAGAGCTGGCGGCTGACGCACCAGTCGCAGATGTTGTCCATCCAGTTGTAGTAGACCTTGGAGAAGCGCTCGGGAACGATCCCTATGCGGCCTTCGGCGACCGCCTCCCTCGCCGGCTTTGCCAGGGGCTTCATGCTCATCCACCACTGCTTGCTGACGATGGGCTCGACCGTCTCATCGCACCGGTCACAGTGGCCGACTGAGTGGCGGTAGGGCTCGGTCATCTCCAGCAGCCCATCCTTTTCGAGCTCCTGGACGATGTTCTTTCTGGCCTCAGACATGGTCTGGCCTTGGTAAGAACCGGCGGTCTCGTTCAGCGTGCCATCGAGCTCCATGATGCTGACAGTCGGGAGGTCATGGCGTTGGCCGATTTCGAAGTCGACCGGGTCGTGTCCGGGCGTAACCTTGAGCGCTCCCGTTCCGAAGTCGAGTTCGACTGCCTCGTCGGCGACTATCGGGATAATCCGTCCGAGCACCGGCAGAACCACATTCTTGCCGATGAGGTGCTTGTAGCGCTCGTCCTCCTGGTTAACTGCAACCGCCGTGTCGCCGAGAAGGGTTTCCGGCCTGGTAGTGGCAATCGTCACCGAGCCGCTGCCGTCCTCCATCTCGTACCGGACGTGATATAAGGCGGCATTCTCCTCCCGGTACTTGACCTCGAGATCGGACAAGGCAGTCCTACAGCGGGGGCACCAGTTGGTCATGCGCTCGCCGCGGTAGATCAGCCCCTTCTTGTAGAGGTTGACGAAAGTGGTGCGCACCGCTTTGCTGGGCCCCTCGTCAAGGGTAAAGGCCTTCCGGGTCCAGTCGCATGAAGCGCCCAGCCGCTTGAGCTGCTCGTCGATCCTGCTGCCGTACTGGTCAACCCAGCTCCAGACCCGTTCGACGAACTTCTCGCGGCCGAGGTCGTGACGGGAGACACCGTCGGAAGCGATCATCCGCTCCACGACCACCTGGGTTGCAATTCCTGCGTGGTCGGAGCCCGGCAGGAACAGCGTCGGCTCGCCCCTCATCCGGTGCCAGCGGACCATCAGGTCTTCGAGGGCCGTCGTGAGAGCGTGGCCCATGTGCAACTCTCCCGTGACGTTGGGCGGAGGCATTATCACGACAAAGGGCTTCTTGTCCGGGTCTATGGTCGGCGTGAAATAGCCGCCCTTGACCCAGCTCTCGTAGATTCGACCTTCCACGGACTTGGGGTCGTAGGCCTTTGGTATGTTGGTTTTTCGTGAGGCCGCCTGGGTCACACAGACCTCCGAGCCTGCAATGTTCATTGGAAAGATTCGCACATTCTATGTGGCCTTTGAGAGAACGTCCACCTGCGCCATACACACCAGGGCGTCCCGCCGACCAGGTTATCCGGGTACGTTCAAGTGGAGCCGCAGAGCCCTATTGACCTGCTCGTACAGCGATTCCGGTATCGGACCGACCAGGGTAGTCAGCCGGACCTTGTCAACGGTCCGTATCATGTTGGCCTTGATACGGGAGTCAAGCTTCAATCCGGCAGTTCCTCGGGGCACAGCGACCTCGTCGAGATATCGCCGCTTGGCTGGCGCCGACGTGATAGGTAGCACGGTTACCGTCGCTGCGCGCTCGTTGTTCAAGTCGTTAGACACAATCAGAGCTGGTCTCGTTTTTCCGATCTCAGCCCCTGTCACCGGACCGAACCTGACCATCCAGACCTCACCGTATCGCGGGAAGGAATGCACCGCCTGGCTCGTCACACGCCCCTACGGCCCATGGTCATCCCAGGATTCGATGGTAGCCAATTCCCATTCTTCGTTGATTCTCTTGTCCTCATCGTACCGTTCTATATACCCCTGGATCAGCGACTCCCTGATGCGTTTTTCCTGGACCTCCTCCAGCTTCTGCCCCAACGCGGTCGCCACAAACGCGGAGCGCCGTCGTTCCGCGACCGCATCCTTGAGCCGCTGCGCTATCTCATGTGGGATCGTAAAGGTCATCTTAACGTTCACGTGGACCCTCGATTCAGCCATTACGTATTTATACGCCGTATTTATTATACATACAGCCTCGGTGACCTCAAGTCTATCGCCGGTGGAGCGGAGGAGAGTGCTATATGATAGTCGGCGATGCTACGAGAGCGAGCTACGTCACCTGCCGTAATCGTCGGCGCCATTATTGCGGCTGGCTCGCTGGGCCTGTACCTGGCGACCATTGCGCCGTCGCTAAGCTTCGGCTACAGGTCCATCGGCGTGGACGGCGGAGAGCTCCTCGCCGCGGCCTACACCTTTGGAATCCCCCACCCGCCCGGCTACCCGACCTACATGTTGCTACTCAAGCTGTTCGGGACGGTCGTGCCCATCGGCGACTTCGCGTTTCGCGGCAACCTCTTCTCTGCCTTGACGGCTTCCGCCTCCGTGGGCCTTCTCTACTGGACCACCTACAGGTTCTGTCGGTATCTCGCACCGGATGGGCGCCCGGCGCTTTGGATCGCGGCCTCGGCCCTGGGTTCGGCCGCGTTCGCGGCCTCGCCGATATTCTGGTCCCAGGCCGTCATCACAGAGGTCTACACGCTCAACACTCTGTTCGTCGGCACGCTGCTGGTGATCGCATCGGAATTGGGCCTCCGGCTCGACGGAGAGGCCGACCTGACCGAGAAGCAAGTCACCGCCAGGATGACGGCTTTCGGGCTGACGCTGGGTCTCGGCCTCGGAAACCATCTGACTCTGCTGGCGGTGGCCGTGCCGCTGCTGGCGTGGCTATGGGTTCGGCTGGGCCGTCGTAGCGTGGTCTCACCGTGGCCCGTCGCGGCGCTCACAATCGGCGTGTCGATCTATCTCTATCTACCGATTCGAGCGGCGCAGAATCCACCCGTCAACTGGGGGGACGCCGGGACGCTGGACGGCATGGCCTGGATGCTGTCGGGCCGGGCCTATCAGGACTACGTCTTCGGCGTTCCTTTCGACTCGGTCCCGTACCGCCTGGAGGCATGGGCCAGGTTCGTATTCTCGCAGTTCCATCCCTTGGGGATCTTCCTGGGGCTCATGGGCGCCTCCCCGTTATGGACGAAGGAGCGGACGTTCCTTCTGGCCTCCCTGGCTTCCATCGTAGGGCTGAGTGTGTATAGCGTCTCGTACTGGACGGTCGACTTCGAGGTCTTGACGATCCCCACATACATGGTGTTCTCGGTCTGGGTCGGCGTGGGCGCGCAGCGGCTCCTGAGCGGCATTTCGGACTGGGCCGGCTCCGTACGGGAAAAACGGTGGTCTCGTGCCGTCATCACGACCCGGACGTTCTGGCTACTAGCCCTGGTGGGGTTCGCGGCACTACCGGCAACCTCGATAGTCCTGAACTACGCCGAGCAGGACCGTAGAGATGACCGACTCGCCCCCGAGTTGGCCAGGGGGATCATGGACTCTGTGCCGGACGGCTCACTTATCCTCGCCGCCGACGAGGCGCGGACATTCTCGCTCTGGTACCTGAGCTACGTTGAACAGAGGGAGCGCGACGTGGTACCGATCTCGGCGCCGCTGCTCCAGTTCGACTGGTACTGGCGAGATACCCACGAACGGTACCCCGACCGCTTTCCTCCTGCCCCCCCGGACGACCCCGAGCAGATCATGAGCACGATCATGTACCATGCAGGTGACGCCGGGGTCTACTTCACCTACTGGCACCCGTTCCTGGCTGAGAACTTCGATCTGCAGAGCAACGGCTCGATCTACCACGCGCTGCCGAAGAAAACCGCCGGGGCTGAATGAGCAAAAGGAGGGGCATGTTTAGGCCCCTCCTCTCGTGTATCCAGATTGGACCAGCGGACTCCGCAAGTCAGGCTACCCGCTCTTGCCCTTTCCTCCGCCCTTCTCATCATCCTTGGCCGGAGGGCCCGTCGTCTTGTCGTCTTTGGCGGGAGGGCCTGTAGTCTTGTCATCCTTGGCGGGAGGACCCGTCGTCTTATCGTCCTTGGCCGGAGGACCCGTCGTCTTGTCATCCTTGGCCGGAGGACCCGTCGTCTTGTCATCCTTGGCCGAGGGACCGGTAGACTTATCGCCAGCTCGGGCTTCGTCACGTTCTACTTTCTTCTGAAGGCGCTCCTCGGCGTCCTTGGTTCGGTCCACGGTCCGTTTGACTTGCTCTTCGACTTTCTTGTCCAGCTTTGCAAGCTGGTCTGTCTTGCCGGATGCTTCGAGCTTCTCCCTCTGCTTATCGAGACGCTCCTCGATCTTGGCAACCCTCTCTGCTGTACGGACTTCGACTTCGTCCCCGTCTCTCGTTTTCTTCCTGGTCAGCAGGACCAAGCCGTCTCCAGAGCCCTCGCAGGCCCCGCTGGTTAGCCCGTCTTCGCCGTCACCGGCATCGGACTCGGGAGTAGACGTTGCCGTCGAAGTTGATTCAGGGGTCGTCGTAGCCGTCCCATCGTCGGCCGGCGGCTGGTCCTCCACTTCGACATCCCCTCCGTCTCCGACGCATACTGCGCGCTGATGCGATCGAGTCGGCTTGCCGCCGGAGGGTTTCACGATTATTACAGTCGCGTCCATCGTCCGAAAGACCTCTTCGACCGGCCTAGACGGCAGGCCACCGGACGGCTCTTCGGGCGGCACCGTCGGCGGCGTCGTGGTCGCGGGTGGCACGGTCGGCGGTGTCGTG
>JAQBTI010000407.1 GCA_027624995.1 Chloroflexota bacterium | reverse complement strand
CTCAATTCATTGACCGATGCGGATTCCGTCCTGATCCCGATACAATGCGAGTACTACGCGCTGGAGGGTCTCGGGAAACTGTTGAACACGATCCGTCTGATTCAGCGACACCTCAATAAGAAGCTGCAGATTGCCGGTGTCCTGCTCACCATGTTCGACTCGCGTCTCAACCTCTCGCGGCAGGTCGCCGACGAAGTCAAATCCTACTTCGGACCAAAGGTGTACAAGACGGCTATCTCACGGAATGTTCGACTGGCCGAAGCTCCCGGTCACGGCCAGCCCATCGTCCTCTACGATATCGTATCCCCAGGGGCACAAAACTACATGAGCCTGGCCGGGGAAATTATCCGTCATGGGTAAGAAGCAAGTCCTGGGTAAGGGCATTCACGCCCTGATCGCCGAGTACGGCGAGCAGGCCCGCGACGGCGAGGCCGGACGCCAGATCGTCAATCTTCCGGTGGCTGAAATCGACCCGAATCCCCATCAGCCGAGGATGGACTTTGAGGAGGGCGCCCTCGACCAATTGACCGCCTCGATTCGTGAGAAGGGCGTGATCCAGCCCATCAGCGTCAATCGCGTTGGCCAGTCCTACCACATTATTGCTGGTGAGCGCCGTTGGCGGGCCTCAAAGATGGCCGGCTTTGATACGGTGCCTGCGATCATTCACGAAATCGAATCCGAAGAAGAGCTGATTGAGCTCTCCCTGATCGAGAACATTCAACGCGAAGACCTGAATCCGATCGAAGAAGCCGAAGGCTACCGCGCCCTGCGCGACACCTGCATGCTGACGCAAGAAGAGATCGCTCAGAAGGTCGGACGCGACCGCTCGACGGTCGCCAATATGCTGCGCCTGCTGAACTTACCGGAAGAAATTCAGAAATATCTGCGCTCCGGAACGATTCAGATGGGCCACGCGCGCGCCCTGAGTGCCCTTGATGAAGAAGCCAGTCTGAGGCTAGGTCGCAAGGCGGTGAAGGAAGGCCTGTCCGTACGTGAGTTGGAAAAAGCGGTGCGCTCGCATGGCAAGAAGCGAGAACACCCGAAGAGCCAGGATCGCGCCGTCAGAGCTGATGAGCGCGTGCTCGCAGGATGGGAAGAGAAATTACGCCTGCACTTCGGAACAGCCGTCGAAATCAACCGAAAGTCCAACAAAGGCCGGGTCGAAATCGAGTTCTACAGTGATGACGATCTCGAGCGGATTCTCGATCTGCTGCTAGCGGGATAGTCAGCCCTGACTCCCTTCTTGCGCTCGACCCTGTCGTTCCTGCCTTCCCCAACCAAACGGGTAATAGACCGGCGCTCGTCCGCCCGTGACCGGTCCGCGAATTGGATCATCGTATCCTTCATCGCCAGCTGCATCGGCAGCGGTGGCTGCAGCCTCTTTCATCAGGACTTGCCGAACGAGTCCCCGGTCATCTCGACTCAGGCGGACACCTTACGCGTAAAGCGAGACGGCAGCATCACCCTGGACGTACTGGCCACGGACGAGGACGACGATCCATTGTTCTATGTGTGGTCTGCCACGGGCGGAACACTGGATCAATCCGGGTCCCGCGCAGAGTGGATTGCGCCAGGGCAGATTGAGGGTACTTCGCAGATTTTTACCGTGCGGGTCAGCGTCCTCGACCGCCAATGCGGCCTGATTGCCGATGCCCAGGATCGCTTCAATTGCGAAAACACAGCGTTTGCGAGCATCGACAGTTTCCGGATCGAAGTCGTGCAGACGCCACCGAGCCTGCGATCGATAACGCACGAGGAATCCCCGTCATTCCGCCAACCGACGGTTAGCCTGAGCGCGTTCGCCAGCGACGAGGAGGATGACCTGTTGACCTTCGTGTGGTCTGCCGAGGACTCCAGTAGGACGGCTGTGGTCGATTCCGTCGGCTCCGAGGTCAACGTCATTCCACTGTTCCCAGGCCAACACGTGATCGTTGTCACCGTCAACGATGGGGCTGACACGGTGATGGGCTCGGCGACAATAGAGGTGGCGTCCCCGGTCGTGCCGGAAGGGGGATCCGTGCAGCTGGAACTTCCCGCAACGTCACAGACCCCGGTGAGACTTTTTGAGATTGACGTCTTCGAGTACCCCAATCAACGTGGCGCCATGCCGCTGCTGGTCGATTCTTTCTTTGAGGCCGCGCAGATATGTAGCGCAGCAGGGGCGCGGTTGTGCACGGATCAGGAGTGGCTGATGGCCTGTGGCGGTGAAGAGAACTCATCCTTTTCATCGGTCGACGACCCCGACGAACTGCCAGCCCAATTCGGGCGCCGTTTCTGCAATACCACGGGGTCTGAGCTCAACGCCTCAACGGCCGAGGATGGCGTTGGCGCGTTGGCTGGGTCGGGCAGTTTTCCCAACTGCAACAGTTTTGCGGGAGTGTATGATTTGACCGGTAATGCGCGGGAGTGGCTTGTTGGGCGAGACTCAACGCAGACGGCAAACCACTCACAAAGCAGTGCCGCCCAACGCGCTACCTGTGACGACATCATCGCCTTACCCCCGGTGGCGTCGCCGGCGGAGGATAGTGATCTGCGGTACTTCGAACCGGGCTCAGGCTTCCGCTGTTGCCACGACCTGGAGGTCGTCGATGCGGTCGGGAAGAAAATCGGAGCTCCTGTCCATACGATGAATCCCTAAAGAACCATCCCGTGAATCCCGGGAGAAGACACTACCGAGCCGCTGCACCTGAGTTAGCTCGTCCGCCATGCGGTCA
>JAQBTI010000406.1 GCA_027624995.1 Chloroflexota bacterium | reverse complement strand
CTGATGGTGTATCCGGATTATGGTCATGAGGCAATCCCCGGGCATCCCGACGCGATCTTCCAGTTCATGGGCAATCTGTAGCCGAGAGGGGTTTGCCGTGGGTCTTTCGAGTCCGGACTACGGGATAGTAGTCGAAGAAAACGTTAAGGTCCCGATGCGGGACGGGGTCCGGCTGGCCACGGACATCTACCGTCCCGCAGTCGACGGCGAGCCGGTCCCGGGCCCGCTTCCCACCATCCTGGGCCGGACCTCGTACGACAAGACCTGGCAGTCACTCTGGGTCGAGCCGGTGGCCAACTACTTCACGCCCAGGGGCTACGCGGTGGTCCTCCAGGACCTGCGAGGCCGTGGCAAGTCCGAGGGCGTAGGCCAATACTTCCACACCGCCAACGTACACGAGGGTGAGGACGGCTACGACACGGTCGAGTGGGTAGCGGCGCAGCCGTGGTCCAACGGCCGCGTGGGCATGACGGGCAGCTCTCACGGAGGCATCGTCCAGACAGTCGCCGCGCTTACCAGGCCTCCGCACCTGACCACGATCTGGGTGGACGTTGCGCCTACCAACATATTTGCGCACGAGGCGCGCGAGGGTGGGGCCATGTCGCTGTGGATGTTCGCCGCGCTCTTCCTGCACGCTCACGACGCGCCGGAGATCAGGGACGATCGTGAAGGCAAACGGATGGTCCTCGACGGCTGGCAGAATATTAGAGAGCTGGTCCAGTCTATGCCTTTCAAGCCGGGTGAGACTCCTCTGCGGGCCGTGCCGAATCTCGAAAAGACGCTCTTCGACTACTACCACCGCGGCGAATACGATGAGTTCTGGGCGATGAAGGCCTGCAACCAGGAGCCCCATTTCATGAAGTCCGCCGACATTCCAGGTGTCTTCTCCGGGGGTTGGTACGACCCGTTTGCCGTCGCTATGACGGACCAATACGTTGCCATGGCGGCCAAAAACGGCACGCCTCAGCGGTTGGACATGGGCCCCTGGAACCATAGTGGCCGTAGAAGTGGCGCCACGTCCGCGGGCGACGTGGACTTCGGCCCCGACGCCTCGTACGGGACCGAAGGTTACGGCGCTCAGAGGCTGCGCTGGTTCGATCGTTGGCTCAAGGATATTCCGAACGGCGTCGAAGACGACTCACCGGTTCATATCTTCGTCATGGGCGGAGGGGATGGGCGACGGAACGAGGACGGTCGCCTGAACCACGGTGGCCGCTGGAGAGCCGAACGAGAGTGGCCGCCGGCCAGGACGGAACATCGGAGGTATTACCTCCGGGCGGGCGGCGGTCTATCGACCGAGCAGCCGGGGAGGGACGAACCGTCGTCCTCCTACACACACGACCCTCACCACCCAGTGCCCACCATTTCGGCGACGAGCGGAATCGGAGGGCTGCTGCCCCTTCCGGACGGCTTCGACCCCGAGACCGACGATGCCAAGGAATACATGCGCCCGATCTATCCGGACGGCGGCGCCCACCAAAAGGAGGAGCCCGCCCTTGTAGGGACCCGGCCTCCGTACCCGTTGCTGGCGGACCGGCCCGACGTACTGGTCTTTCAGACCGAGCCGCTGGAGGCCGACGTCGAGCTCACCGGAGCGGCGGAGGTCAACCTATGGATTTCGTCCTCGGCGCCTGACACGGACTTCACGGCGAAGGTGTTGGATGTGTACCCGCCCAGCGAAGACTACCCGAGCGGTTACCACCTTAACGTGGCAGACTCCATAATCCGCGCCCGGTATCGCAACGGCTTCGATCGGGCGGAGATGATGGAGCCGGGAGAGACCTACAGTGTCCGCATCATCCTGCCACCCATCAGCAATCTGTTTAAGGCTGGGCACCGCATCCGGATAGACATCGCCGGCAGCAACTTCCCCCGCTTCGACGTGAACCCCAACACGGGGGAGCCGATGGGCAGGCACACGCACATGGTGACGGCGCGTAACACCGTCTACCTCGACGGCGGTCGCGCCTCGCACGTGGTGCTTCCGGTGGTAGCTACGGAATAACGGCTAGGGCTAGGCGTGAGTCCGTGACTTCAGGGTGGCCGAGACCCTATCTGTACGTGAGAACCCAACTGGTGATATTCGGAATCCTCTCTAAGGACGCCAAGAATGCGGGCGCATCGGGTATCGCACAGAATATCGACGTGCCCCTTTCCCCTTGTTTCACGTAGAGAATGTCTCTCCAATTGGGAGATATACGTAATGGGTGCCGACGGTTCTAACCCGACAAACATAACTAATGAAGCGGCTGCGGATTGGTCGCCTGACTGGTCGCCCAATGCGGCTAGAATTGTGTTTTCATCTGATAGAGCAAATGGCCGATACCAAATCTTCGTGATGGACGCAGATGGAAGACGGGTGAGCCGGTTGACCGACAACGCCTATATCGATGAGTATCCGGCCTGGTCGCCTGATGGCAGCAAGATTGCGTTCGCGTCCCTCAGAGATGGCAGCAGGGGCATATATGTGATGAACGCCGATGGCACCAATCAGACACGTCTTACTAGTGATCTCGATCAGTGGACAGACCTGTGGCCGACCTGGTCTCCGGACGGCAGCCGGATCGCCTTCTGGTCTAGACGAGGCTCGGACGGGGATATCCATGTGGTGAATACCGATGGCTCGGGCGAGATCCGGATTACGGATACGATCGGCGTTAATGAAGAGCCTGCGTGGTCCCCTGTTGTTTCTCCCTAACGGGCATCATGGGAACGCCCC
>JAQBTI010000405.1 GCA_027624995.1 Chloroflexota bacterium | reverse complement strand
AACCCACTTTGGTTCAACAATCTACTGGCGGATTCCGAGGTGACGTTGGAAGTGGGTGCTGAGTCATTCAAGGCCAACGCAGCCGTATTAACTGGCGAAGAACGAGACGGGCTCTATACTCGGCAGGCGGAGCTCTATCCCCAATTCGCGGAGTACCAACAGAACACCACTCGCCAAATCCCAGTGGTGGCCCTGAATCGGAAACACGGAAACTAATCTGAACGGTTTGGTCGAGTCGATTTCGGAAGGAGCTAGTCAAATGCGCAAGCGACGCACCATGTACCATAACGACGGCAGGCACTATTACACCTATGTGTTCGATGCCCCCCTAAAGATGTCGGAAGCGCTGCGTCCAGTGGACGAGGTCGCTGGCACGGCCGTGGACACGTTCACTTATCTCGTCGAGCGGGGCGACGGGATGTTCTACGACTCTAAGGTCGGCATCCTCGTCGGCACCGACAAACGCCCCTTCGACACCGCCGCCATGTGGCACCTCTCGGAGTCCCTTGTTAGCCTTGTAGATCGGGGCATCGACCCGCTCAAGATACTGGTCGATCGCGCCCACGAAAAGAAGATGGACTTTATCCCGGTAGTCCGTATCGCGGCGTACGGCGGCATGAAGGCAGAGGACGGTCCGGCGGCCGGCGGACGCGGCTTCACCCTCCAGGTCAACCGAGACCACGGTACCGGGGTCATCAAAGAGCTTGTCAGCGGGTACGACATTGAGGGTGTAGAGATCGACTTTCCTGGGATTATTCCAGAGGTGGAGAGCCTTTACTTCGCGCCCGATGAACTCATCGCCGGTACCGCGATCATGACGGAGTGGCTACGGGAGGCCGCGCGCCTCATCCGCACTGGGAAGGGCAAGCAACTCGAAGTCGGAGCGCGTATTTTCCCCACGGAGAAGATGAACCTCGCCCAGGGCTGCGACGTTCGTACCTGGATCAATGAGGGGCTAGTGGACTATGTCATGCCCCAGTTCTTTGGTGACATGAACCAGGACCCCGATCTACCTCTCGAGTGGATCGTCGATCTAGCCCATGAGCACGATGTGTCTGTCTACGGCAATCTCCAGCCGTTCGTGCGCGACAAGTCCACCACCTTGGACGATTCGACAGTCACGCGATGGGTGTACCCAACGCCGGAGAACTTCCGGGCAACCATGGCGAACTACTGGGCTAAGGGTGTGGACGGCCTTTGCACCTGGTTTATGAAATGGCCCCTCGAAATCGAGCAGCGCGGCGTCCTGACCGAGATGGGAGACCCCGATCTCGTCGCCGACAAGACAAAGGTGTTGACGTTGCGCCGCCGTGCCAAGTACCCGTCGAGCATGGGCTACGATGCGCCGCTGCCCGTGAAGATACCCGAAGTCGATGGGACGAAGCGCTACCCCATCTCGTTCTACCTCGCCGATGACGTGATCGCGAAGGCCGACAGGGTCCGCCGCGTGGTCCTGCGTGTTCACGTGAGCAATGTCGTCACCCAGGACCGAGTCGGAGTGTGGCTCAACGGCAAGTCTCTGGAGAGCGAGGTGTGCCTGCGCGACTTTGCGCGCCACGACGCCACGCGCGACCAATGGCTCGAGTTTCCGCTCCAGGATATCCTGCCGAAGCAGGGGGCCAACCTACTCGAGGTCTCCCTCGAATCACGACCGACTCGCCTCGTCGGGGGCGTGACTATCGAGGAGTTAGAGGTCAGAGTCGAGTACGGCCCTCACGCCGGCGGAATGTTCCCAGTCGTCACGGCGTAAGATGGTGTGACGTCGCCCAGCGCCATATTACAGCGCGCAGCCAACCTTCGGTTGTCGGATCATCAGACCCTACTGCAATCTGGTGGCTCGTCTCCGAACCGCGTCTCCCTCTTGCCGCCCATAAACAACTACCAGTTCCGCTCTTCAACTGAGTCCGGAGAGATGGGCGACCGGTCTATGGAATGGCCCGCTAGTCTGCGGACGGTTCGCTGAACCGTCTGGCGGCGTGGGCGTCATAGTCCATCCCGTACACCTTCTTTAGCGCCGCGATTCGCTCCAGCCAGACCGGGCTGTCATAGGTCGATGCCCCTGCGAAGGCATGCAGCACGATATCCTCGACGAGTTCCCCAAGGCTTAGCTCATGCGCTTCGGCCAGACCCTTGAGCACCTTCAGCATTCTCTTTTCAATCCGCATCCCGGTCTGTACGCGCTCAACAGTGAACTTGGGCTCGCTGCTGAAGTTTCGGAGGAGCTCGGTTTGGTAGGCGTCTTCAAGAAGCAGGACATTGAGTCGGACGAGCGCTGCCCCCTCAGGACGCCCGGAGAGGGCCCGCCTTGTCTCGCCCGATAGCTCGACGCCTGCGAAACGCTCTTCGTTATAAATCGCTCCTTTACGTATGATCCCGTTCAATTCAACGATCAGGGCATCTCTTACGTCAGCAGCATCAGGACCCGTTGAGTGGGACGCCTCTAGAAGCTTGCGAGTCTCCGGTTTGAACCCCTGCTTCAGATACCGCGACACCGGCTCTTCCGACTCTCTAAGCCTGTCTACAAGCCTGGGCAGGTCTAACAGATCTTCCTTCACGAACCTGAATGATCGGCCGATGTCGTCGGGTGCAGCCATTACCTGACCTCCTCGGTTAGGTATATAGGTAAGGTAGTACCACGGTACCGCTGAGAAACGAAGATTGTCAAGTGTAGACCGTCAGCGATAATGGGACGCATTTGAGGGTAGGAGAACCCGAGAGATTGTGAGGTGGTGT
>JAQBTI010000404.1 GCA_027624995.1 Chloroflexota bacterium | reverse complement strand
AGTACGCGCCTTGAGGCGAGAAGTCGGTCATCTTGTCGTCGTGGCCGGGCACGCCGAGGAAGGTGGCCGTTATGGGGTTCTGAGCGGCGAGCTTGTCGACGTATTCGCGAGAGATCGATGAGATGGACAAGGGAGCCTCCGGGAGCGAAACAGCCGACCGCGGACGGCAGACCACGGACCGCAGACCACAGACCGCTGTTGGCCTTTGAGAGCAAGATATTTGGGTACAGGGT
Source organism: Chloroflexota bacterium (assembly GCA_027624995.1). Classification (GTDB taxonomy): domain Bacteria; phylum Chloroflexota; class Dehalococcoidia; order Lucifugimonadales; family CATQGZ01; genus CATQGZ01. The sequence continues at coordinate 2,508 of JAQBTI010000404.1, read as the reverse complement.
ACAGGGTTTGGGGGTGAGGTGGGAAGAGACCTCTCCCCCGGCCCCTCTCCGCTTGCGGAGAGGGGCGGTAGGGCCGGGGGTCGGTGGGCAAGCGGTCGGTGGTCAGTGGTCGGTGGTCGGCTGTTTGGCTGTTTGGCGGCGGACGAAGGCTTCGACCTCGGCCAGGGTGGGCATGGCCTCGGTGTCGCCACGGCGGGTGCAGGGGAGCGCACCGCAGACGTTGGCGATGCGGAGGGATGCGCTTAGGCGGCGGGCTCTTGAGGGGGCGTCGAGGGCGAGCAGCCCGGCGATGTCGCCTTCCATGAAGATGCCGCCGAGGAAGCCAGCGATGAAGGCGTCGCCGGCGCCGACGGGGTCGACGACGGTGATCGGGTAGCCGGGCTGCTCAACGAGGGTTGCGCCGTCGAATGCCAGCGCGCCGTCGTGGCCACGGGTGACGACGACGATGCCGCCATTCAGGGCCTGGAAGCGCTCGGCGTAGGCGGCGGCGGACAGGCCGAGGCCCCAGATATCCTCGGCCTCATCGTGCCCGACCTTGAAGATGGTGGAGCGCCGTAGCATGTCCTCCAGGACAGGCCTCGCCTCGTCCGGCGACCAGAGCTGGGGGCGGTAATTCACGTCCACACAAGTCGCGATGCCTGCGGCGCGGGCGTGGTCGAGGGCGCCGAGGACGGCGGCGCGGCACGTGTCGCTGAGGGCGGGCGTGATGCCGGTGACGTGGAGGAGACTCGCGCCGTCGATGTGGGGACGGACGTCGTCGAATGTCAGACGGCTTGCTGCGCTGCCCTCGCGGCGGTATGTCTTGAGGCCGTCCCCGTTCTCCAACCTGTTGAGATGGCAAATACCGGTCCACTCTCCGGGGAACCGGGGCGCGAACGCCTTTGTCTTGCCGGTGAGGAACCCTTCGATAAACTCGCCCTCGTCGTCGTCGCCGAGCCGCGTGACGTAGAGGGTGTCGACGCCCGGGACGCCCAGCTTCATGAGGTCCACGGCGACGTTCGACTCCGCACCGCCGCAATAGCGCTCGTAGTCGTCTCCCTCACCGTACGCGCCGGTGAAGGTTGCGTTGTAGAGGACGAGGGACTCGCCGAAGGTTACGAGCTTGGGCATTGGGGGCTCCGGAACCGACCACGGACCGATGTCAGTGGTCAGGGTGGTTGCCTCAGGTGGCGATTGGATGGTTAGCGATTCGTCGAAACGCTCAAAAAGTGTTCCATTCCGTTCCGTTGTGTTTCATTCAGCTTTGGACTGATGGAACACCGGTGTTCCATTCTGCAGGGCTTTCGTACCTGGAGGGTTGGAACACCACTGTATCAAATGGAACAGGCAATGTTCCATTTGGAACACTTCACAAGGGAGGCAACATGGGCCTCGGGTTGTCAGGGTGTGGGAGGGAGAGACCCAATGGGAGTATTATAGCACGGATGGACGGGATAGGGGAAGGGGAAGAAATGTGAATTTATTGGGTGAGTAACTGAGGCCACTTCTCAAGCCTAGTTATCCAATTCCCGAAAAGTGGGCATTCTCTCCGGATCACCTGAATTCCCAGATCGATCACCGCGAGAACGCCGTAAAGCGGCTTTTCGTATCCAGGCATCAAGGCGAGAACGCGTTTCGAGGGGGCTGTGTCTGGAGAGTCGTTGATCTCCTCTGGTGTCGTGAACTGGTTGCGAATACTCTGAAGCTGTGGCGCCAACTCGGGCTTGCCGATAGAGGTCCCGAACCGAACAGGATCGCTGAACAGCAGGCCTTCGAACTCGTGCATGACCACATAAGGGATAAACCGGCGAGGATCGAAGTCCGGACCCATGGCGGCAAACACATCCTCTAGCAATTCCTGCTCCACGCAGTCGGCCCTGCGGTCGAAAGTCAGAGCCGGGGCTTCGGCTCTTCCCGGCCATGCGCCAGGCCCGTCCTTCGGTAGGCCATAGTAGTCAACCATTGTTGTCGCTAGAGCAGTACGGTCCTCCTTAAGATGCCTTACGATTTCATCGCGCACGCCCGGCCAGTGTCGAGTTCCCCCTCTTCGGTCTCGCTGAAGGGCGTTGCCAAGTAGCCGCGCTGTGACAGATGTGTACCCGAAACCTCTAAGGTGAGCGTCCAGCACTTCGCGAACGAACGTTTCTTCTGTTTGGCCTTCGACGTGAACGAGTAACCGTACCATTCCTTCAATCGCCTGTCGGGCGTCCTCCCAGTTCGTTCTTCTCCCAGAGCTGACCGAGGCTGTAGTCATTCAACCATTCGTTCAGTCTCTCGGAATCGAGTCTAGTGAACTCGGTTGCGCTCTCAACACGGTTGGCAACCAGAATATCCTCGGGCTGAAAATGGTCGAGCAAGAGGGATGATTGGGTTGAGATGATCACCTGGGTCTCCTGGGCGGCCTGCTTCATCAACGACGCCAGCATCGTGATCGCGTATGGATGGAGTCCCAATTCCGGCTCGTCCACCAAAATGACTGAAGGTCGGTAGTTTGTTGGATGGAGGAACAGGGTCGCAAGCGTGATGAAT
>JAQBTI010000403.1 GCA_027624995.1 Chloroflexota bacterium | reverse complement strand
AGAGTCCGGCCCGCCCACCCTCTCCCCAACTGGGGACACTCCGCGATGCCCTACGCGGCTCACGGGCCGCCCTGGCCGATACAGTGGGGCGGGGCGGATACCGAACCGCTCCGCGAGCACGCGGCACGCCTCGGCGGGCTCCGTATTCCACTTGGCGGCGGCCAGGTCGATCACTGAGCCCGACCAGCCACACGAGTAGCAGTGCGCTCTGTCGGGATAGACGTGCAACGCATCGGAGGAGTCACACCGTACGCACCCAAACTTGTGCGGCTCGCGGGCAGGCTTGAGCCCGACATCAGCCGCAACCTGGGGACCCGTGACGGAACCGCGCACCTCGGACCACGGAATCGCGGCGCTCATGTGCCGCGCTCGCCCGTGTCTGAGGTAGAGAACCGGACCCTCTCTCCCACCCATGCCTCAAGGTCGGCAAGGCGATACCGGACGCATCGAGCCGAGATGCGGATGAAGGGTGGCCCGTCGCCGTGGTACCGTTTCAGCTCCAGCCAGCGGGGACTGAGGCTGAGGAAGTCGGCAGCTTGAGGGGGTGTGAGCAGGACCGCTGTGGCGTCTGGCGTTTCCATTCATCTCTCCTCGTAGAACGTGTGCTTCTAGGAAAGAGAATTGGCGAAGTCGCCAACCTACGCCACGAGCTTAGTGGGAGCCGAGCTTATTCGTGGCTGGCGATGCTTCGGCGGGTCAGGCCGATGAGGTCAGCCGTAATCCGAATAGCGTCCTGCACCGAACGAACTTCGACCCTGCGCCCCTCACCATCTCCTGTCGGATCATCCGCGATGTCCTGCTGCGGCTCTCCCAGGACCTGGAAGCGGACGAGCCATTTGAGATGTTGTTCAGCCCCTCGGTCTGCGCGGGGTCGTTTCTTGGTCCATTTGGCGAGACTCGGCAGCTCCTCGATTCCCGATCGGTAGTCGGCGAGAGCTTCCTTGACCTGCTCCAATGTGCGCTTCTGGTAATCGAACCAACGCTCGCGGGTTGGATTCCAGGCGTCGGCTCCAACGGTGAACGGACTGATCCCGAGCGCCTCAACTGTTTCATTCTCAGCCTTCAGAGAATCCAGGTTGCGTTGGATGACTCCCATGACGAACAGGCTCTCGTCGTATCCATATGTGGCCCACAGATGGAGCACCATGGCCGATTCCTCTATCAGCCAGTCGTCGTGGAAGTTCCAACGCTCTTGCCACTTCTGCATAGCCACTGCGTACTCGGTGGCCCTTTGAGCCACTATTTCCGCCTTGCCTTCCTCCGAGGCGAATGCATAGGCGTAGGAATTCGCTCGAGAGTTGAAACGCTCGTAGAGGGGCAGAACATCCTCACGCAGGGTGTCCCAAGTCTCGGGGGACAGCTCCTCAATGAAGTAGAGGAAGCCAAGCCGTGCGAACCAGCGTGGGCGCTCGGCTTCGACAACGTGTAGCTCACCGCTCATCGATGGTCGCTCCGATGGAGGGCAACTGAAGTACCTCACCCATCTTCGCCCCCAGTACGTCCATCGCCTCCCTGGACTGCTCATCTGCAAGTCGGGCGTAAACGGCGGTGACGCCTGGATGGGAGTGGTTGAGGATCTTCCCGATCACTTGGAGAGACGTTCCCTGCTGTGCGAGCCAGCTCCCCACGGTTCGTCTCAGGTCATGAAGGCGAACGTCTGCGAGGCCGGCCTTCCCTCTGACCCGCTCCCACTGGCCCTTGATGTCCTTCCTGTGGCCGTCGAAGCGACCCGGAAACACCCAAGGGCTGTCCTGCTGCCGTGGCAGCATCCTGAAGACATGCGCGGCTTCGGCAGAGAGGTGAATGACGTGAGGTCTGCCGGACTTCGTATCCGGTAGCCGCAGTTCTCGTCGATCGAGGTCCACATCCACCCATCGAGCGGCCAGCAACTCCGTCTTTCGTAGTCCCGTTAGCAGGTAGAGCAGGATGGCTCCCTGGACGTAGGGGTCCGATTCGACGCTGACGGCCCGCATGAGCGTTCTGACCTCGCCCTCCTTGAGCCAGCGATCACGAGCCCGTTCTTTGCTCTTCTGAACACCGCGAGCAGGGTTGGGGTGACCGGCAGGGACGTAGCCCCACTCCTCCGCCTTGGTGAACAGATGACTGACCAGGGCGAGGACGCGATTGGCTTCGATGGGAGCCGCCTTGCTGATCGACTGATGGAGCCGGGCAACGTCCGGTCGTTGAACATCTCCCACGAGTCTCGATCCGAGAGCAGGTACGACGTGCTTGTTGAGACGGCGTTCGTCGTCACGCCTTCGAGTAGTCCTCGATGTAGATCGTGCCGAACTGTTTCACGGTTGTATCGACTGCTGGGCGATTGTCGAGGGGGTCTTCGCCGTCGTGAAGTCCCACCAGGTGCTTCTGCGCTGCCGTACGAGCTTGCTGAAGTGTGAGAACTCCTGCCTGGCCAATCACCCGCAGGCGAACCTTGAGTCGTCGTCCTGGGACGCGGTATTGCAGGACGTAGGACTTCTTTCCGCTCGGGTAGACGCGGACCCCGAAGTTCGAGATACCGTCCGGTCCGTCCCAACGGATGTCTCGTGCCCGACCATCGTAGGTCATGGCATCGATCTTCTTCTTCGTAAGAGCCATTATCGAATGGGTGAGTCTTCCATGAGTCTTCCATCGATATGAAAGACCGTGCGGTTACAACGAAAGAAGATAGGGCTCAGATATCCAATTAGTAAGGGCATTATGTGAGTTCTTGTATCTGTCATGAAAGACCGGCCACCCTTACAC